>DBAW01000242.1 GCA_002291855.1 Sphingomonas sp. UBA1000 | reverse complement strand
TTCCCAACAAACGACTCCCGGTTTCGCGACCCAGAGCGCCGCGACTTCGATCCCCCTCACCCCTCGGCGCGCAGCGGCCGGGCGAGCAGCGTGGCCGTGACCGCGCCGACATCGGCCCCGTCGGCGAGCAGCGCGCACACCGCATCGACGACCGGCATGTCGACGCCGATCGCCCGCGCCGCCTGTTGCAGCACCGGCGCGGTGAACGCGCCTTCTGCAACGGTGCGGCGGTCGGCCATCAGCGCGGCGGCGGCCTGCCCCTCGCCAATCGCCTTGCCCAGCGCGAAATTGCGCGAGCTGGTGGACGAACAGGTCAGCACCAGATCGCCCAGCCCCGACAGCCCGGCCAGCGTCTCGCGCTCGGCCCCGCGCGCCAGCCCGAACCGGGTCATTTCCGCAAAGCCGCGGCTGATCAGCGCGGCGCGCGCATTCAGCCCCAGCCCCCGCCCCTCGACCACGCCGCAGGCGATGGCGAGAACATTCTTGACCGCGCCGCCAATCTCCGCCCCGATCACATCGGCGGACAGATAGGGCCGGAAGGCGGGACCGGCGAGCCGCTGCGCCAGCGCCCGGCCGAGCACGGGATCGGCACAGGCGAGCGTCACCGCCGTCGGCAGCCCGGCCGCCACCTCATGCGCGAAGGTCGGCCCCGACAGCACGGCGAGCGGCCGGCCGGGGCAGAGCTGGCCCGCAACCTCGGACATCAGCAGGCCGGTGCCTGCCTCGATCCCCTTGGCGCACAGGATCAGCGCCGGGCCGGCCGGAACGGCGGCAAGCACGGCGCGCAGATGCTGGGCGGGCGTGACGATCAGCAGCGCGTCGCAGCCGCCAAGATCAGCAAGATCGCCGGTCGCGCGCACGCCCGGCGACAAAGCGATGCCGGGCAGGAACAGCGGGTTGCTGTGGGTGGTGTTGATCGCCGCGACCACTTCGGGCTCGCGCGCCCAGATCGGCACCTCCGCGCGCCCGTCGGCCCCGCCAGTGGCGGCGAGCTGCGCCAGCGCCGTGCCCCATGCGCCCGCGCCGACCACGCCCAGCTTCATCTGCTTGCCCATGCTGCGCCTTTTATCCTTGTTGTCCGCGCGCCATCACGCCTTCACGCCCGCGCCGCGCGCCGGGGCGGCATCGGGATCGAGCGGCCAGCGCGCCCGTGCCGGCGTGTCGAGCGGATCGGCATGGCCAAGCGCGAAGCGTTCCGCCCCGGCCCAGGCGATCATCGCCGCATTGTCGGTGCACAGCCAGAGCGGCGGCGCGACGAACGGCAGGCCATGCGCCGCCGCCAGCGCCTCCAGCGCGGCGCGCACCCCGCCATTGGCGGCGACGCCCCCGGCCACCACCAATGCGGTCGCCCCGGCGCTGGCGGCAATCGCCCGCGCCGTGCGGTCGACCAGACAGTCGATCACCGCCTGCTGGAACGACGCCGCAATATCTTCGGCGCGATAGGCCCCGGTGCCGTGCGCGCGCAGCACCGCGCTTTTCAGCCCGGCGAACGAGAAATGCGGCTCCGCCGTGCCGACCAGCGGCCGGGGCAGCGGCACCGCGCGCGGATCGCCGTCACGCGCCGCCGCCTCGACGCGCGGCCCGCCGGGAAAGCCGAGGCCGAGGATCTTCGCGGTCTTGTCGAACGCCTCGCCGGCGGCATCGTCGATCGTCGTCGCCAGCCGCCGGTAACGCCCGACCCCGGCCACGAACAGCAGCTGGCAATGCCCGCCCGACACCAGCAGCAGCAGATAGGGAAAGGCCAGCCCCGGATCGGCCAGCCGGGGGCTGAGCGCATGCCCTTCCAGATGGTTGACCGCGATCAGCGGCCGGTCCGCCGCCATCGCCAGCGCCTTGGCCGTCACCAGCCCGACCATCACGCCGCCGATCAGCCCCGGCCCGGCGGTCGCCGCCACCGCATCGACATCGCCCAGCCGCAGCCCGGCATCGGCAAGCGCGGCCTCGACCAGCGGGCACAGCGCCTCGACATGCGCGCGGGCGGCGATTTCCGGCACCACGCCGCCAAAGGGCCGGTGCGCCGCTTCCTGCCCGGCCAGCCGGTGGGCGAGCACGCGCCGGCCATCATCGACCAGCGCCGCCGCCGTCTCGTCGCAGCTTGATTCAAGGCCCAGAATGATTGCCATGTCTGCCCCCTACCTTCTTGCGCCGGTCCTGTCTAAGCTCCGGTCATGGAACGCATTCTCCGGCTCGGCACCCGCGGCTCGCCCCTTGCTCTCACCCAGGCCCGCATGGTCCGCGCCGCACTGGCCGCCGCCCATGGCTGGGGCGAGGAAGATATTGAAATCGTGACATTCAAGACGAGCGGCGACCGGTTTCAGGACCGGGCGCTCGCCGATCTGGGCGGCAAGGCGCTGTGGACCAAGGAGCTGGATGTCGCGCTGACCGAAGGGCGAATCGACTTCGCCGTCCATTCGATGAAGGATGTCGAGACGATCCGCCCGGCCACGATCTGCATCGCCGCCATGCTGCCGCGCGCCGATGTGCGCGACCGGCTGATCGGTGCCGCGTCGATCGCCGCGCTGCCGGAGGGCGCGCGTGTCGGCACCAGCTCGCCGCGCCGCGCCGCCCAGATCAAGCGGCGGCGGCCCGATGTCGAAACGCTGCTCTATCGCGGCAATGTCGAGACGCGGCTGGCCAAGCTGGAGGCGGGAGAGGTCGATGCCACGTTGCTCGCCGCCGCCGGGCTGGACCGGCTGGGGCGCGGCGAAGTGGGCGTGGCGATCGCCACCGACGAGATGCTGCCCGCCCCGGCGCAGGGCGCGGTCGGCATTGAGGCGCGCGCCGGGGACGACCGGATGCGCGACCTGCTGGCGGCGATCGATCATCCGCCGACCACCGCCTGCGTGTTTGCCGAACGCGCCTTTCTGGCACGGCTGGGCGCGGGCTGCCGCTCGCCGGTCGCGGCGCTGGCCGAGCCACATGGCGGGCTGCTGCGGATGCGCGCTGAAATCCTGTCGCCCGATGGCAGCCAGCATGTCGCAGATACCGCCGAAATCGCGGTCGAGGGCGATGCCGAGGAACTGGCCGAAGAGCTGCTGGCCCGCGCATCGGCCGAGCTGAGGGCGCTGTTCGTCGGATGACGCCGCTGGTGCTGCGCCCCGAACCCGGGGCTGCGGCAACGGCGGCGCGCGCGCGTGCGCTCGGCCTTGATCCGGTGGTCGCGCCGCTGTTCCGGATCGTCCCGCGCGCCTGGGCGCTGCCCGATACGCGGTTCGATGCACTGCTGATGACCAGCGCCAATGCCGCGCGGGCGCTTGGGGCCGC
>DBAW01000158.1:666-2607 GCA_002291855.1 Sphingomonas sp. UBA1000 | reverse complement strand
CCCGGCAAGCGTCGCCACCGCACCGACGGCTGCGACGATCCATGCCCCGGCGAGCAGCGCCGCCAGTGCCGGCAGCGCTGTCAGGCCGACCATCACGCCAAAGGCAATCAGCAGCTTCTGCCGGATCGGTGCATGTGCGGTGAACCAACGCATATGATCCTCCTGGACGAATATCGCTAACGCCAATGACTGGCATCTATCCGGGGCATCAATCCCGTTGCCTTATTCCAGACATTGTCATCGCTCCTTCATATTTTAGGGGCGGCGGCGCGTGATGGGGCCGCCAGCACGGATAAAAGAAAGTTAATCGCCCGGTCGCGTCGCGCCGGCCCGCCGCGCCCCTGATCCAGATGATTGCGCCGCCACGACCCGGGCCTCCGGCCAAGCTGAGTCCGGCCGAGGGAACGTCGCGCCGGGCCAGCGGTTGTCGCCACAGACGGAAATCGAGGAGACGGCGGACATGGCAAGCGAAGCCCCCAGCAAGACAGCCTCCGGTGCCGATGGCGGCGATGCCGGTCAGGACAAGTCCGCGCGTGGCCGCAGCGAGGGATCGAGGGCCGGCAGCGGCAAGGACGGCAAGGCCAAGGGTGACAGTGCGGTCGAGGCCGGCGGCAAAGCCGATGCCGGGGCGGATGCCCGGAGCAGCGATTCGTCATCCGCCCGGCCCCGGCGCGGCAAGCAGGGCACGCCGGTGAAGAATGACGATGGCGGCGGCATCGGCCAGAGCGGCGGCACCAGCCAGACGGGCCTGCTGCTTGGAGCGGCGGCGGCGGGCGTTGCGATCGGTCTGATCGCCAATCTCGGGCGCAAGGCGGCAGTGCAGGCACCGACGCTGCTGGCCGGGGATTGGGACGCGGCGCTGGCGGCCGAGCACCGGGCGACGCTCAAGCTGTTCGATGCGCTGGAGGCCACCGGCGGGACCAACGGCCCGCGGCGGACGATCCTGCTGATGCAGCTCAAGCACGCGCTCGCCAAACATGCGCTCGAGGAAGAAAACGCCATCTATCCGGCGCTGCGCGAAGCCGGCCAGACCGAGGAGGCCGATCGGCTGAACGGCGAGCATGGCTATGTGAAGCAATATCTCTACGAGCTTGAAAAAATGCCGAAAGACGGCCCCGGCTTCCGTGCGAAGCTGGCCGAGTTTCGCGCGGCGATCGAGGCGCATATGCGCGACGAGGAAGACCGGATCTTCCCCAGGCTGAAGGCCGGTCTGGATGCCGCTGCCAACAAGAAGCTGACCGCACTGATGAACAAGGAGGGCTTCAAGCTCGCCTGACCATGCGATCCGGCGGCGGGACTGGCCATTCCCTCAGATCAGCCCCATCGACCTCAGGCTGCTATGGCCGTTCGATCCGATGATCAGATGGTCGTGCACGGTGATGTCGAGCCGCCGGCCCGCCTCGACAATGTCGCGGGTGACGGCAATGTCCTGCTTGCTCGGTGCCGGATCGCCGCTTGGATGATTATGGACGAGGATCAGCCCCGATGCCGACAGGTCGAGCGCGCGGCGGATGACTTCGCGGGTGTAGATCGCCGCCTCGTTGGTCGATCCGGTGCTCATCACCTCGTCGCGGATCAGCATGTTCTTGGCGTTGAGGAACAGTACGCGCACCCGCTCGACCGGGATATGGGCAAGGTCGGCGTGCAGATAATCGAGCAACGCCGCCCAGCTGTTGATCACCGGCCGCGCGCGCACCTCGGCCGACAGCAGCCGCAGCGCCGCCGCCTGCACCAGTTTCAACGCACTGATCGCCGATTCGCCAAGGCCGGTGCGGGCAATCGCCTCCGGATCGGCGGCGAGCAGCCCGCCAATGCCGCCAAACTCGGCGATCAGCCGCTTGGCGAGCGGCTTGGTGTCGCGGCGCGGGATGGCGAGGGCGAGCAGATATTCGATCAGTTCATGATCGAGCAGCGCATCCGGCCCGCCGCGCAGCAGCCGCT
>DBAW01000158.1:0-300 GCA_002291855.1 Sphingomonas sp. UBA1000 | reverse complement strand
TGCCCCGCCGTGCCGCCCGGATCGGTCGCGGAGCCGCCCTCCGGCATGTCTCCGCGCGCTACAGGCACGTCACCATCCGTCCGATTATCTGCCATGCCCGCCATGGCCCAAGGCTTATGCCGCCGATCCGGGCTTCGCAATCGGCGTCCGCGCCCGCTATGTGGAAGGCAATGAACGCGACGGTTCGATCCTGACCGGCCTGCCTGCCCTGGACGGCGGGGCCGTGCGCCCCATGGCCTCGCGACCCGCGCGGGTGGCGATGCTCGGCGCGACCGGGATCGCCGTGGCGCTGGCGGCGCT
>DBAW01000279.1:1390-5050 GCA_002291855.1 Sphingomonas sp. UBA1000 | reverse complement strand
GGCTGCGCCACGCCTTTGCCACCCATTTGCTGGCGGGCGGCGCAGACCTGCGCGCGCTGCAGGCGATGCTCGGCCATGCCGACATCGCCACCACCCAGATCTACACCCATGTCGAGGCGAGCCGGCTGGTCGAACTGGTCAATGCGCATCACCCGCTCGTTGACGCGGCGGCGCGGACGACCTAGCGCCCGGCCTTATGACCACGTTTCTCGATTTCGAAAAACCGATTGCCGAGCTGATGGCGCGGGTGCGCGAGCTGCGCGAGACCGCCGTTGATGGCACGCTCGACATCGATGCCGAGATCGCCCGGCTGGAGACCAAGGCCGACCGGGCGCTGCGCGACACCTATGCCCGGCTGACGCCCTGGCAGAAGACCCAGGTCGCCCGTCATCCCGCGCGGCCGCATTTCAAGCATTATGTCGCGGCGCTGGTCAGCGATTTCATGCCGCTGGCCGGGGACCGCGCCTTTGCCGACGATCAGGCGATTCTGGGCGGGCTGGGGCGGCTGGGCAATCGCCGGGTGATGGTGATCGGCCATGAAAAGGGCGACGACACCCAGAGCCGGCTGCGCCACAACTTCGGCATGGGCAAGCCCGAGGGCTATCGCAAGGCGATCCGGCTGATGGAACTGGCCGACCGGTTCGGCCTGCCGGTGGTGACGCTGGTCGACACATCGGGCGCGTTTCCGGGCGTGCAGGCCGAAGAGCGCGGTCAGGCCGAGGCGATTGCCCGCGCGACCGAACAATGCCTGAAGCTGGGCGTGCCGATGGTCGCGGCGATTGTCGGCGAAGGCGGGTCGGGCGGCGCGATTGCGCTGGCGGCCGCCAACCGCGTGCTGATGTTCGAACATGCCGTTTATTCGGTGATCTCGCCCGAAGGCTGTGCGTCGATCCTGTGGCGCACCGCCGACCGTGCCCCCGATGCGGCCGAGGCGATGAAGATCACCGCGCAGGACCTGAAGCAGCTGGGCATCATCGACCAGATCGTCGCCGAGCCGCTGGGCGGCGCGCACCGCGACCCGGCGGGCGCGATCGGCGCGCTGGGGCAGGCGATCGGCGCGGCGCTCGACCAGCTGGCCGGCCAGCCGGCGGAGCGGCTGCGCGCCGACCGGCGGGCCAAGTTCCTGGCGATGGGGCGCATCTGATCGCCGTGACGGAACGATATTCCGTCGTCTGCGATCAACCCATGGTGGCAACGGGGCGGATTTCGGCATGAGACGGACGATCATTCTGGCCGCCACGGCGGCGCTGGCGCTGACCGTTCCGGTGACGGGCGTTACCGACGCACAGGCCCAGCGCGCGCCGCGCGGCATTTCGGCGGCCGAGGCGCGTCAGGGGGCCGCCGCCCATCCCCAGCTGCTCGACGAATATGGCGGCAGCTATGGCGGGGCGCAGGATGGCTATGTCGCGCGGATCGGCCAGCGCGTCGCCGCCCAGTCGGGGCTGGCCGATGCCGGCTCCGCGATCCGCGTCACGCTGCTCAATTCGCCGGTCAACAACGCCTTCGCGGTGCCCGGCGGCTATGTCTATGTCACCCGCCAGCTGCTAGCGCTGATGAATGACGAGGCCGAGCTGGCCGCCGTGCTTGGCCATGAGGTCGGCCATGTCGCCGCCCGCCACGGCGCATCGCGCAGCCGGGCGAGCACGTTCGGCACGCTGGGCGCGGTGCTGGTCGGCGTGCTGACCGGCAGTTCGGCGGCGACCCAGCTGGCCAGCCAGGCCGCGCAGCTGGTGACGCTGCGCTATTCACGCTCGCAGGAATATGAATCGGACGATCTCGGCGTCCGCTATCTGGCGGGTGCCGGCTATGATCCGGCGGCGATGGGGCGCGTGCTCGCCGCGCTTGCCGCACAGGGCGCGCTCGACGCGCGGCTGGCGGGCCGCGCCGCGCAGACGCTGCCAAGCTTTGCCAGCACCCATCCCGATCCGGGCAGCCGCGTCGCCCGCGCTTTGTCGCGCGCGCGGCAATATCCGGGGGCGGGGCGCGAGCAGGGGCGGGATGCGTTTCTCGCCGCGCTTGACGGGCTGATCTATGGCGACGATCCCCGCCAGGGGGTGATTGAGGGGCAGGCGTTCCTGCATCCCGAACTCAGGCTGGCATTCCGCGCGCCGCCGGGGTTTCAGCTGACCAACGGCACCCGCGCGGTCACCATCGCCGGGCCGGGCGGGCAGGCGCAGTTCGCCGGCGCGTCCTTTGCCGGCGATCTTCAGGCCTATGTCGAGCGGGTGTTTGCCGGACTGTCGCGCGACGGGCGGGTCGCGCCTGCTGGGGCGCGGCGCGGGCGGGTGAACGGGCTGGACACGCTGTCGGCAACCGCGCGTGTCGCGGGTCAGCAGGGGCCGCTTGACGTGACCGTCACCGCCTATGCCTTTGCGCCCGACCGCGCCTATCATGTGCTGACGGTGACGCCGGCGGGGCAGGGGATCGGTCCGTTCCAGCCGCTGATTGACAGCGTCAGGCGGCTGAGTGCTGAGGAAGCGGCGCGCATTCCGGTGCGCGAGATCGATATCGTCACCGTGCGGCCCGGCGACACGCCGCAGCGTCTGGCGCAGAACATGGCCTTTGCCGATGCGCAGCTGGACCGGTTTCTGGTGCTGAACGGGCTGTCGGCGGATGCCGCGCTCCGCCCCGGCGACCGGGTGAAGCTGGTCGTCTATCGCCGCTGAGCAGCGCGCGCGGATAAAAAAAGGCGGAGCGCCAGGGGCGCCCCGCCTTCCCGTGTCGATAAGGGTCGACGCGATTAGCCGCCGTTGCCGGCGGTCGAGGCCATGCCGTTGGCGGCGTTCTGGAACGTGCCGGTCACGTTGCCACCCAGGCTGCGCAGCGCGGTGATGGCGGCGACGGCGATCAGGGCGGCGATCAGGCCGTATTCGATCGCGGTCGCGCCCTTGCTGTTCTTGATGAAGTTGCGAATGGTCTTCATTCCCGGTCTCCTAGACGTCAATTCCACATACCCGGCCAGATTTTCATCGGCAGCTTCCATCTATTGCCGGACAGGTTTCAAAAGAGTTGACGAACCGGGCGGATCGACGTGTGCGGCGGGTTAACCCTGTTGCCGGCCGATTGCCCGGAAGCGCCCCGGAAACCGGCCTTTGCCGGCACCGGCCCGCTGCTCAGAACTCATGATTTGTCGCATGGTCCGATGCGCCGGATGTCGCGACCCGGCCCGATCAAGCTCGGGGGCGGTTTCCAGCCGGGCGGATGCAAAATGCGGCCCGGAGAATGCGGGAAATCAAAGGCCTAGAGCGGCCAATCCGATGCAATCGGATCAGTTGCATCAGCGTCCGGCGTTGCGGTTCGTGGCCTGGATCTCGTCGGAAACATTGGACCACATCGAGATCGCATTGTCGCCGAACGCGCGGAACGCACCGATCGCGGCAAGGAAGATGAGCGCGACCAGCAGGCCGTATTCCACGGCCGTCGCCCCCCGTTCCGACGCGCGCATGCGCGCGATGAGATGCCTGTCCATGTCCGCCCGCGTCCCCTGGCAAAAGCGTTGCCCGGTTTAGGCCGCAGCCCTTAAGGAAAGATTATGACGTCTTCCCCGCTGCTGCTTGTCGTTGCCGCCGCCCTGATCGATTCCGCCGGGCGCGTGCTCGTCCAGCAGCGGCCGGAGGGGCGTGGCATGGCCGGGCTGTGGGAGTTTCCGGGCGGCAAGGT
>DBAW01000279.1:0-1055 GCA_002291855.1 Sphingomonas sp. UBA1000 | reverse complement strand
TTCCGGGCGGCAAGGTGGAACCCGGCGAGACGCCGGAGGCGGCGCTGGTCCGCGAACTGGCCGAGGAACTGGGGATTACCGTCGATCCGGGCGACTGCCGGCCGCTCGCCTTTGCCAGTGCCGGGCTTGATCGGGCGCATCTGCTGCTGCTGCTCTACACGATCGAGCGCTGGCAGGGCGCGCCCGCCGCGCTCGAGGCGGCGGGGATGGCGTGGCACCGCCCGGCCGCGCTGCGCACGCTCGCCATGCCGCCCGCCGATGTGCCGCTGGTCGACGCGCTGGTTGCGCATCTGGGCGAAGATCTCGCCGGCGACAGCGATCCGCCGGTCGCGGGGTAAGCCCGGCTCGACCATGCGCTGAGCCGGCGGCGCTGTCGGTTCAGGATGCCGGTTCGTCGCCACGCCCGGCCCGGAGCGCGGCGGCGAGCGAGGCAGTGGCGCTGCCGCGCTTGGCGGGCTTGGGCTGGCTGGGGGCGGGGGCCCAGCCGAGCATATAGACGATCTCGACCGTCTCGGCGGTGCGGCCATCGCCATCGGCGGCGGCATCGAACGCCGCCCCGGCGCGCATCAGCGCCGCGCGCGACAGCGGCGGCACCGCCCCTGCGAGCACATTGGTCGCCGCCATGCCGCGCAGATCATCGAGCAGCCGCCCGAGCGCGCCGTAACGCAGCGTCAGCCGCTCGCCATCCGCGACCGGCAGCGCAAAGCCCGCCCGCGCCAGCAGGTCCCCGGCCGAACGCACATCGATCTGCGGGTGGATGCGCGCGACCGCGCGGTCGGCCTCGCTCGCCAGCAGCGCGGCGCGCAGCCGCGTCAGGCTGCCCGCACCCGCCATCGCGCCCAGAAACAGCCCGTCGGGCCTGAGGCACCGGCGGATCAGCGCCAGCGCGCCGGGCAGATCGTTGACCGTGTCCAGCCCGCCCGCCGCCACCACCAGATCGAAGCTGGCATCGGCAAAGGGCAGCCGGTCCTCATCCGCCACCACGCCCCCCGCCGCTGCGGCAAAGCCGTGACCGGGATCGCAGGCAATGGTGGCGATCCCGCGCGCGGCGAGCG
>DBAW01000277.1 GCA_002291855.1 Sphingomonas sp. UBA1000 | reverse complement strand
AGGACCGCAAGGGGCTGAACGATCAGATCCGCGCGCTGCGCCGCGTGCTGGTGCGCAGCTTTGCCGCCCTCGGCCTCGGGCTGATCGTGCTCGCCGCGCTCCAGACCTTTTACGGGCTGCTGCCGCTGCGCAAGGTGCGCGAGGCGATTGCGCGGATGCGCTCGGGCGAGGCGAGCCGGGTCGAGGAGCCACTGCCCGAGGAGCTGACCCCGATGGTCGAGGAGCTGAACGCGCTGATCGCCCATAATGAGCGCCAGGCCGAAGAGGCGCGCCGCCATGCCGGCAATCTTGCCCATGCGCTCAAGACGCCGCTCACCGTGCTGATGAACGCCGCCACCGCCGAGGCCCCCGATCTGGCCGAAGCGGTGGTGCGCGAGGCGCGGACGATGCGGCGGCAAGTCGATCATCATCTCGCCCGCGCCCGCGCGGTCGGGCGGCGCGGTCAGGCCCATGCCCGGGCCGAGATCTGGCCGAGCATCGAGGCGGTCGAGCGCGCGGTCGCGCGGCTTTACCCCGATGTCCGCATCGACCGCGACGGGCCGCGCGATCTGGCGGTCCGGATTGAGCGTCAGGATCTGGACGAGCTGATCGGCAATCTGGTTGAAAACGCCGCCAAATATGGCGGCGGCAGCGTGTTCGTCACCGTGCGCCGCGATGGCGATTTCGCCGAGATTCTGGTCGAAGATGACGGTGCCGGCATTGCCGAGGCGGATCGCGCCCGGCTGTTCGACCGCGGGGCGCGGCTCGACACGTCCAAGCCCGGCACCGGCCTTGGCCTCGCCATCGTGCGCGATGTCGCCGAAATCTATGGCGGGCAGGTGGCGCTGGAGGAGAGCGAGGATCTGGGCGGGCTGCTCGTCCGGCTGCGCCTGCCGGCGGCGGACGCGCCGGGCCTGCCGCGCGCGGGCGCAAGGCGCGGTCTGCGAATGGTCCATGGCGTTCGACCGACGACAGACTGATCCGTTGCGTGGGGGGCGGGGCGCGATATGGTCGCCACCGTCGGTCCGCGCGCCCGGCGACTGCCGGACCGGGGACCCGTGACCCGCATCAAGACATGCAGATGATCGAGGGGAGAGACAGATGATGACCCGCATGGCCGCACGCGCGGCGCTGCTTGCCTGCACGGCGGCGCTGCTGCCGCTTGCGCCCGCACTGGTGACGCCCGCAATGGCCGCCGCGGCGAAGGCCGCCGACCGGCCCGAACTCGGCCGCTTCGGCTTTGACGCCGATGGCATGGACCGGGCGGCGCGCCCGGGCGATGATTTCTACCGCTTCGCCAATGGCGGCTGGGACGACCGCACCCAGATCCCCGCCGACCGGTCGAGCTGGGGTGGCTTTGCCGTGCTGCGCGACCTGTCGGACCAGCGGACGCGCGAGATCGTCGAAGGCGCGGCCAAGGCCCAGCCCGGCAGCACCGCCTACAAGGTCGGCCTGCTTTATCAGGGCTTCATGGACGAAGCGGCGATCGAGGCGGCGGGCATTGCGCCGCTCCAGCCCGAACTGGCGCGCATCGCCGCGCTCGCCAGCAAGACCGATCTGGTCCGCTATCTGGGCGACGGCATGCGCGCGGGCAAGCGGTCGCCGATCGGGCTGGGCGTCGCTCAGGACCTGAAGGACAATAGCCGCTATGCCGCCTATGCCGGCCAGGGCGGGCTGGGCCTGCCCGACCGCGATTATTATCTGGACGACAAGAACCCGAAGTTCGTCGAGACGCGCCGCGCCTATCAGGCGCACATCGCGCGGATGCTGACGCTGGCCGGCATTGCCGGGGCCGAGCAGAAGGCGGCGGGCATCGTCGCGCTTGAAACCCGCATCGCCGCCACCCACTGGACGCGCGCCGAATCGCGCCAGGTGGAAAAGCGTTACAACCCGATGCCGGTGGCCGAGCTTGGCACCCGCATGCCCGGCATCGACTGGGGGCTGTTCCTGTCGTCGGCAGGGCTGGACATGCCGCAGCTGATCGTGTCGCAGCCGAGCGCGATTGCCGGCACCGCGCGGCTGATCGCCGATGAACCGATCACCGTCTGGCAGGATTATCTGACCTTCCACGCGATCTCGCGCGCCGCGCCGATGCTGCCCAAGGCGTTCGTGGCCGAGGATTTCGCGTTCAAGGGCACGGTGCTCGCCGGCACGCCCCAGCTCAAGGACCGGTGGAAGCGCGGCGTCGATCTGGCCAATGCGCTGATGGGTGAAGCGGTGGGCGAGCTTTATGTCGCCCGCTATTTCCCGCCCGAGGCCAAGGCCAAGGCGGAAACGCTGGTCAAGAACCTGATCGCCGCGTTCGACGTGCGGTTGCAGCGGCTGGAATGGATGGCCCCGGCCACCAAGGCGCAGGCGCGCGAAAAGCTCGCCGCCTTCACCTACAAGATCGGCTATCCGGACAAATGGCGCGATTATTCGACGCTGGAGGTGCGGCCGGGCGACCTGCTGGGCAATGCCGAACGCGCGGCGCGGTTCGAATATCAGCGGCGGCTGGACAAGGTCGGCAAGCCGGTCGACCGCAGCGAATGGGGCATGACGCCGCAGACGGTGAATGCCTATGCCAGCCCGGTGATGAACGAGATCGTGTTCCCGGCCGCGATCCTGCAGGCACCTTTCTTCGACCCCAAGGCCGATGATGCGGTGAATTATGGCGGCATCGGCGCGGTGATCGGCCATGAAATCAGCCATCATTTCGACGATCAGGGCCGCAAGTTCGACAAGACCGGCAATCTGGCCGAATGGTGGACCGCCGAGGACGCGACCCGGTTCAAGGGCTATACCGACCGGGTGGTCGCGCAATATGGCGCGTATGAGCCGCTTCCGGGCCGCAAGGTCAATGGCGCGCTGACGCTGGGCGAAAACATTGCCGATCTCGCCGGGCTGACCGTCGCCTATGACGCCTATCAGCTGTCGCTTGGCGGGCGGAAGGCCCCGGTGATCGACGGCTTTACCGGCGATCAGCGTTTCTTCCTTGGCTGGGCGCAGGTGTGGCGCAGCAAATATCGCGAGGCGCAGCTGCTCCAGCAGCTGACCACCGATCCGCACACGCCCAGCCATTTCCGGCCCTATGTCGTGCGCAACCTCGATGCCTGGTACAAGGCGTTTGACGTCAAGCCGGGCGACAAGGGCTATCTGGCGCCCGAGGCGCGGATCAAGGTCTGGTGACGCATCCCGGCCCGCCGGTGACGGCGGGCCGGATCGCGGACGAATGCGGGGCGCGGGGGCCGGGTGGCCGCCGCGCCCTTTTTGTCATCTGCGCCGGATCGCCGATCAGCCGGCGGCCATCGCCTCGTCGTCGATCGCGCGGGCGCGCTGCGCCGCCGGCCGCGCGAGCAGCCGTTCGGCATAGGCGGCAAAGGAGGCGCGCCTCGGCAGGGTGCCGAACTCCAGCCCCCAGCCGATCTGCGCGCCGAGCATGACATCGGCGGCGCTGAACCGGTCGCCGGTCGCATAGTCATTGGCCGCCAGATGCGCGTCGAGCATGTCGACCACCGCTTCATAGCTGCCATAGCCGACCATCGCCTGCTGTTCGGCGGCGATGGTCACGCCCAGCACCCGGTCGATCACCGCCGCCTCGACCGGCCCGGCGGCGATGAACAGCCAGCGATAATAGGCCCCCCGCGCAGCGCTGCCCGGCGGCGGGGCGAGGCCGGCTTCGGGAAAGGCATCGGCCAGATAGGCGCAGATCGCCGCGCATTCGGTGACCACCGTCTGGCCGTGGCGCAGCGCCGGCACCTTGCCCATCGGATTGACGGCCAAATATTCGGGCGCCTTCATCGTCGTGCCATAGTCGAGCAGCACCGCGCGATAGGGCAGGCCCAGCTCCTCAAGCATCCAGCGCGCGGTGCGGCCGCGCGACATCGGATGGGTATACAGGATCAGCTCGTCCATCTCATGCTCCTCCGCCATCGCCGCGCCGGGGCGATTCGTGCGGTCGGAACATAACACGAACGCGGGCTCAGATCATAGCGATCAGCCCAGATGGGTGCGGAAAAAGCCCGTCGTCCGTTCCCATGCCAGCGTGGCGGCGGGGGCGTCATAGCGTTCGGCCGAGCTGTCATTGTTGAACGCATGGTTCGCGCCCGGATATTCGTGCAGCTCAAGCGGCCGCCCGGCGCGCATCAGCGCCCCGGCAAAGGGGCGCACCGTCGCCGCCACCCGCGCATCGAGCGCGGGCAGATGGATCATCACCGGCACTGCCACCCGCTCCGCCTCGGCCGGATCGGGGGCCGGGCCATAATAGCTGACCGCCGCCTTCAGCCCCGGCGCGCCGGCGACCGCGAGCCGCAGCACCAGCGCCCCGCCCCAGCAAAAGCCGGTGACCCCGGCCTTGCGCCCCGGCACCAGCTGCGCGGCATGGCCGATGGCCGACTGGGCATCGGCAAGCGTGCGGGCGAGATCGAGCTGGCCGATCATCGTGCGCGCCTGATCGGCATCGGCGGGCGTGCCGCCGCCGGGCGCGAGGAAATCGGGCGCGACGGCGACAAAACCCTCCAGCGCCATGCGCCGCGCGACATCGCGGATATGGTCGTTCAGGCCGCGATTTTCGTGGATGACGACGATCGCGGCACGCGGCCGGCCCCTTGCCGGGCGCGCGACATAGGCGCGCATCGTTCGCCCGGGCGCGCTCGCCCATTCATCGGTGCGGGTGACAAGGCGCGGATCATCGGCGGGCACGATGGCGGCGGCCGCCGCCGCCGGGGCAATGGCGGCGATCAGCGCCTCGGCAGCAGCGGCGGAGCCGGCGAGCAGCGTCATGTCGCGCAGAAAACCGCGCCGGTCGCGGTCCCCGCCCGGGCCATGGGTGAAGGCGTCATAAAGCGCGATCGCGCGCTGGCGAAGCTCGTCCATCTGTCCTCCCCGGCCCGGGCGCGGGCCGTGTTATTGCTTGCGGTAACGGTCGAACCAGCCGGTGATCGCCGCCGCCTTGGCCGCCGACTGGGACGGGCGCGCGGCGATGCCGCCATGGCTCGCCCCCGGCACCTTGACCAGCATGGTCGGCACACCCTGCAGTTGCAGCGCCGAATAATATTGTTCGGATTCGCTGACCGGGGTGCGGTAATCCTCCGACCCGACGACCACCAGGGTCGGGGTCTTCACATTGCCGACCAGCGACAGGGGCGAGCGCGCCCAATAGGTCTGGGGGTCTTCCCACGGCTTTTTGCCGAACCAGTAGCGGGTGAAATAGGCCGGATTGTCGGCGGTGAGCGCAAAGCTTGCCCAGTCGATCACCGGCTTCTGCGTGGCGGCGGCCCTGAACCGGTCGGTCTTGCCGATAATCCAGCTGGTCAACACGCCGCCGCCCGATCCGCCGGTGACGAACAGATTGTCGGGATCGATCAGCCCGGTGGCGATGGCGGCATCGACCGCGCTCATCAGATCGTCATAGTCGCGGGCCGGATAGGTCTTGTCGATTTCGTTGGCAAACGCCTCGCCATAGCTGGTCGAACCGCGCGGATTGACCGACAGCACCGCATAGCCGGCGCTCGCATAAAGCTGGTTGTCGGTCGCAAAGGACGGGCCATAGGCGGTGTGCGGGCCGCCATGGATTTCAAGGATCAGCGGGTGCCGCCCGCCCTTGGCGGGAACCGGCGGGATGGTCAGCCAGCCATCGATCTGCTTGCCGTCGAACGCGGTCGCGCTGATCTTGCGGACCTCGCCCAGCGTCCTGGCCCCCAGCCAGTCGTCGTTGAGCCGGGTGAGCCGCCGGGTGGTGCCGCCGCGCACAAGCGCGATGTCGGACGGGCGCTGTGCCGTGCCCGCGGTGATGGCGATGCTGCCGTCGCGCGCGACGCTGAACGCGCCCCCGGCATAGGGGCGGTCGAGCCCGGCATCGGTCAGCCCCTCGGCCACCGTGCGGACCGATCCGTCAAGGCCGATGCGGATCACCCGCGTCGTGCCGCGATCGTCCTGCAGCGCATAAATCGACCGCGAATCCGCCGCCCAGACCGGCGACGACACATCGCGGTCGAGCCGCGCGGTCAGCGAACGCGGCGCGCCGCCGCCACGCGGCATCACCCACAGCTCGCCCGTTTCATAGGCGCGGCCGGCATCGTCAAAGCCGGTATAGGCGATCCATTTGCCGTCGGGCGAGACGGCGGGATCCTGATCGGGGCCGCGCCGGTCGGTCAGGCGGCGGATCGCGCCGGTGGCGATGTCCAGCTCGTGCAGTTCGGTGTCGAACCCTTCGAGCTGCCACCGCTCGGTCAGATTGGCGCTGAAGATCAGTGCGCGGCCATCGGCCGTCCAGTCGATCGACCCGCCGATCGGCTGTTTGGCAAAGGTCAGCTGGCGCGGCGCGCCGCCTTCGGCCGAGACGAGGAAAATCTGGTCCAGCCCCGGCTTCAGATAGCCTTCGGCATCGGTGCGGTAGACGACCCGGTCATAGATTTCGAGCGGCTTGGCCCATTCCGCGCCCTCGGGCTTGTGCAGCGGCTTGGCGAGCGACGGGGCCTCGGCGGGGACCCGCATCGTATAGGCGATGCGCGTGCCGTCGGGCGACCAGGCGATGCCCGACGGGGCGGTGGGCAGGCCGGTGATCCGCGCGGTCTGGCCGGTCGCCAGCCAGCGCACATAAAGCTGCGCGCCGCCGCCCTCGGCGGTCGAGACATAGGCAAGGCGGGTGCCGTCGGGCGACCAGCGCGGGCGCAGATGCGATCCCGCACCCGCGACCAGCGGCGTGTGCGCGCCGCTGCGTGTGTCGACCGTCCAGATGGTCGGCCGCGCGCGATCGGTCATGATGTCGTTCGACCGGCGGACATAGGCGATGATCGTGCCGTCCGGGCTGATCTGCGGATCGGTCGCGACTTCCAGGTTGAACAGATCCTGGCCGGTCAGCGTGGCCGGCGCGCCCGCTGCAACGCCCGGTGCAGGGGCAGGCGCGGTGGCGGGGGCGGGCGTCTGCGCGCCGGCTGCACCTGCAAGCAGGGTGGCGAGCGCAAGGCCGAAGATCGGGCGGAACAGCACGCCACATGCAGTGGCAGCGAGCGGGGCGGGGGACAGGCCGGTCATGCCCGCACTGTGCGGGTTTTTCCCGCCGGTTCAACCCCGTGCGGTGCGGATCAGTCGTCCTCGCCGCCCAGATCCTGCGCGACCTTCGGGCTGCGCAACACCGAATCGATGCGGCTCGCCTCGTCGAAGCTTTCATCGGGCAGGAATTTGAGCTGGGCGGAAAATTTGAGGTTCACCCGCCTCGCCACTTCGCCGCGCAGATATTTGACGTTGCGCTTCAGCGCGTCGAGCACGTCCTTTTCGTCCGCGCCCAGCAGCGGCTTCACGAACACGGTCGCGTGGCGCAGGTCCGGCGACATCCGCACCTCGGTCACCGACACGCTGTGCGCGGCGAGCACATCGTCATGCACATCGCCGCGCATCAGCACGTCGGACAGCGCGTGGCGCACCTGCTCGCCCACGCGCAGCAGCCGCACCGACGGTTCGCCGGTTGCGCCGCCGCGCGTGCCGTTTCCCGCCCGGCTCACAGCGTGCGGTCGCGCAGCTCGACCTCGAACGTCTCCAGATAGTCGCCGGCCTTGATGTCGGTATGACCCTCAAAGGTCACGCCGCATTCCAGACCTGCGCGCACTTCCGCGACATCGTCCTTGAACCGCCGCAGCGAGGCGATCGAGCCGTTGTAGATGATGACATCGTTGCGCGTGATGCGCGCCTTGAGCGCCTTGCGGATAAAGCCTTCGGTGACGAGCAGACCGGCGGCCTTGCCATGCTTGCCCGCCGAGAAGACCTCGCGCACTTCCGCGCGGCCGACGACATGTTCGATCGATTCCGGGCCGAGCTGCCCGGCCATGCCGGCGCGGATCTCGTCGGTCAGGTGATAGATCACGTCGTAATATTTGAGCGCGACGCCGTCACGGTTGGCAATCTCGCGCGCCTTGGCATTGGCGCGGACGTTGAAGCCGATGATCGGGGCCTTGGACGCGCTCGCCAGGATGACGTCGCTCTCGGTGATGCCGCCGACGCCCGAATGCAGGATGCGGACGCGGATGTCCTCGGTCCCGATCTTGTTCAGCGCGCCGACAATGGCTTCGGCCGAACCCTGGGTGTCGGCCTTGACCACCACCGGATATTCCATCGCCTGCTTGTCGCGCAGCGCCGAGAACATCGATTCGAGGCTCGCCGGGGCCGATGTCGTCCGCTTCTGCTGGATGACGCTGGCGCGATAGGCGGCGACCTCGCGGGCGCGGGCCTCGTTCTCGACGACGGTCAGCTGGTCGCCGGCCATCGGCACGCCCGACAGGCCGAGCACCTCGACCGGCGTCGACGGACCGGCAACCTTCACCTGCCGGCCCTTGTCGTCGATCATCGCGCGCACCTTGCCGCTTTCCGCGCCGACGACGAACACGTCGCCGACCTTGAGCGTGCCGCGCCCGACCAAGATCGTCGCCACCGGGCCGCGGCCCTTGTCGAGCTGCGCCTCGACGACCGTGCCTTCGGCGGGGCGGTCCGGATTGGCGCGCAGTTCGAGCAATTCGGCCTGAAGCTGGATCTTCTCGATCAGCTCTTCGAGATTCTGGCGCTTGAGCGCGGAGACTTCGACATCCTGCACTTCGCCGCCCATCTGTTCGACGACGACTTCATACTGGAGCAG
>DBAW01000051.1 GCA_002291855.1 Sphingomonas sp. UBA1000 | reverse complement strand
CATGGAGCCTGTGTGATGTCCCAACTGCCCCGCGCGCTGTGCGCCGTTCCCGCGCTGCTGGCGCTCGCCGGCTGTGCGGGCGGCACGGGCAATGAGACGGCAGAGGCGGACGGGTCGGCCGCGGTCGCGGCAACCGCCAATGCCGCGGTCGACACCGTCGATGCGGCATTGCGCGCGGCCGAGACGCAGATGGAGGCCGATCTGATGGTGGATCCGCCGGCCGAAACCGCCCGGCCCGCCGACCCGGCAGCCGTCAATTCAAGCGGTACGGGGGCAGCACCCGGCGATGCCGCCGATGCGGGGGCCGCTCAACCGGTCGCGCCGGCCCCCGACGCCGGCGGGAACGACAGCGATCCGGGCTGACCCTCCCGGTCCTCCGCGCCTGCGACTCAGCGCCAGGCGGTCAGGCGGCCCTGATCGTCGACCAGAAACAGCATGTTGTTGGCGATGACCGGGGCCAGCGAAAAGCCTTTGCCGGCCTTTTCGATCACCGACTGGATCTGGCCGTTCGCGGGATCGACCGACACGATCTCGCCCCGGCTGTTGATCAGCACCAGCCGCCCGCCGGCGAGCATCGGGCCCTTCCAGCCAATGGCCCCGGTCTTTTTCTTTTCATTGCGATAGCGGCGCAGCTGGGTTGCCCAGCGCACCCGGCCATTGGACCGCGCGACCGCAAGCAGCCGGGCATCCTCGGTCACGACGAACGCCCATTCGCCCGCCACCCAGGGCATCGAAATACCGGCGGCGTTGATTTCCCACAGCCGCTGGCCGGTGAACAGATCGAGCGAGACCATGCGCCCGCCGGCCCCGATGGCGATCACCCGCCCCTGATCGACGACCGGCGGCGCATCAATGTCGGACAAGGTGGCGACCGAGGTCGAGATGCTGGTCCGCGACAGCGCATCCTGCCACAGCGGCCGCCCATTTTCATAGCGGAAGGCGTCGAGCTCGCCCGACGAGAAACCGGCGACCACCGTGCCCTGCCCGGCCGCCGGCGCGGCGACGCCGAACACGCCCGACACTTCCAGCGTCGCGCTGTCGGTCCATTCGACATTGCCGTCGCTCTGGCGCAGCGCGAACAGCTGATTGTCCTGGCTGACGACGAACAGATTGCCGGCAAACAGCGTCGGCGCACCGCGCAGCGGGCCGCCCGGGCGCTTTTTCCAGATCATGCTGCCATCGGCCGCGTTGAACGCGGCGACATCGCCCAGCCCGTTGGTGGCATAGACGCGGTCGCCCTCGGCGCTCACCCCGCCGCCGAACAGCGCGCCGCTGACCCCGGTCGCCTCGCCGCTCCAGAAGCCGATGCCGCCCTTTGAATCCTTTTCATCGCCGACGAACACCGTCCACAGCTTGGCGCCGGTGTCGGCGTTGAAGGCGTGCAGCCGCGCCAACGCATCGACGATGAACAGCCGTCCACCGGCCACCACCGGGGCCGCCGCCAGCCGCGAACGCTTTCTATAGCCCGCATTGACGCGCGCATCCCAGACGCGCTTCGGCGTCGCGCCCAGCCCGAGATGCCCCATCGACTTGGCGGCATTGCCGCCGGCCTGCGTCCAGCTGTCATTGACGATCTGTACGGGCAGCAGCACGTCGACCGACGCCAGCCCCGGATCGACATCGGCATTGGTTTCCGAAACCAGGATCGGCACCCGGTTGCCGATCACCGGCGTCTTGGGCTTGGCCTGTTTGAACGTGCCGCAGCCGGCCAGCGCGATGGCAAGGGCAAGGATCAGGGGTCGGGAATAAGGGCGGATCATTGCGGAAGCACTCGGCTGGAACGAAAACGGAAAGGCGGCAGGATCAACAACGGCGCGCGGGCGCGGATCGCCTCAGCGCCCCTGATTGTCGACGCCCAGCAGGGCGGCGATCTGGACGGCGCGGGTGCGGATCGTCTCGGGCACCGACGGGTCGGCGGCGATGGCGGCAAAGATCGGCCCGGCGGCCTGGGGCCGGCCGGCCTTCAGATGCGCGGCGGCGACCATTTCGCCCGCGCTGCCGAACCAGGCATTGCCCTTGGTCGCCAGCGGCTGGAGCCGGGTGATCACCGTCTGCGGCGGCAGCTGATCGAACTCGACCGCCGTCTGGCGGATGAGCGCCAGATCGCGCAGCGGCTGCGGCAGGCCGGTGTCGCCGGCCACTTCGGCAAAGCGTGCGGCGGCGGTGCGCGCATCATCGGCCTGGGCGGCGACCCCGCCCAGCGCCAGCCGCGCGGCAGCGCGGTAGCCGGCACGGTCGGACCCGCTCAGCTCCTCAAGCGCGGGCTTGGCATCGCTGAACCGGTTGGCCGACAGCTTGTCGACGGCGGCTTGCAGCTTTTCGCCGGTCAGCCCGGCCTGCTGGTCCTGATAATGACGCCAGTAGAGATAGCCGGCGAACACGGCCAGCCCGGCCAGGATGACGACCAGCACCGTGCGCCCATAGCGCGCCCAGAATCCGAAGATCTGATCGCGGCGCAGCTCTTCGTCGACTTCGCGGATGAATGCGTCGCTATTCTGCGGCGGAAGGGCCAAGCCAGTTCTCCGTCGGTTGGGAAATCAGCCGCCGTCTTAGCCGCGCGGGCCGTGCGGGGAAAGAGGCTGGCGGGATAAGCGGTCGGGACATGCCCCTTATTTGGGCGCGTAGATCTCCGCATCGCCCGGAAAGCGGCGCGCGCGCACATCGCCGGCATAGGCGGCAGCCGCGCCGTCGATCAGGGCAGCCATGTCGGCATAGCGGCGCACGAAGCGCGGCGTGCGTTCGAACAGGCCGAGCATGTCTTCGGCCACCAGCACCTGCCCGTCACAGGCGGCGGATGCGCCGATCCCGATCGTGGGGCAGGCAATCGCCTCCGTCACGGCAACGCCGATCGGCTCGACCACGCCCTCCACCACCACGGCAAAGGCCCCGGCATCGGCAATGGCGCGGGCATCGGCGACGACGCGCTGCGCGGTCGCTTCGTCGCGCCCCTGCACACGGTGGCCGCCGAGCATGTTCACCGCCTGCGGCGTCAGCCCGACATGGCCCATCACCGGAATGCCGCGCCGGACGAGAAAGGCGACCGTCTCCGCCATCGCCTCCCCGCCCTCCAGCTTGACGGCGGCGGCCCCGCTTTCCTTCAGGATGCGCGCGGCGCTGGCAAAGGCCTGTTCGGACGAGGTTTCATAGCTGCCGAACGGCATGTCGACGACAACCATCGCGTGATAGCTGCCGCGCACCACCGCGGCCCCGTGCGCGCACATCATGTCAAGGCTGACCGGCAGCGTCGATGGCAGGCCATAGACCACCTGCCCCAGGCTGTCGCCGACCAGCAGCATGTCGCAATGCGGATCGAGCAACTGCGCCATCCGCACCGTATAGGCGGTGAGCATCACCAGCGGCTCGCCCCCTTTCCGCGCACGGATCGCGGGCGCGGTCAGCCGCTTCATCGGCTGCGGGGTCGGGTTGGCGCGGCTGGTCGCGGTATCAAGGGTGTAGGTGGTCGACATGCCGCGCATTTAGGCGGGCAAGGCGGCGGCCGTCCATCGGCGATTGGCGTCAACCGGACATTGACGCGGCGGTCGGCGGGGCTGGGGAGCGGGGCCGCTTGGGCCCCCGCAAATGACAGCGCGGAGCCGGGCACGACCGGCCCGGCTCCGCCGCTTGTCAGACCGCAGATGCGGCCGGGATCAGAAGCCGGTGGCGACGTTCAGCGGCACAAAGGCCGAAGTGGCGGCACCGGTGAGGCCAAAGCCCAGCAGCAGGGCGGCAATCGCAGCAATCATCTTCATGTCTCAGTCTCCTTTGTTTTTGGCCCGAGCGCGTCCGCCACCGCCAAGGGGGAGAGAGAGGGCGGCGGCCACGCTCGGGCGATATTCCGTCCGCGCAATCGCGCGGCCCGGAGAGACGCTGCGGGCGTAAGGGGGTGGGCGCTCCGCAACGTCGACCGGCAGTGCCGGCATGGGTGAGCACATAGCGATGTTGCAATTTTATTTCAATACCGTTTCGGTAGACAAATATTGCGCCGCAGCATGATCGCGGCTCAGAATCGTGCGCCGGGGCCGGTTCGGACGGCATCAGCGCCCCTGCCCGCCCCCGTCGCCGAGTCGCGGCGACCGCAGCGGCACCCGCGAGTCGCGCCGGCGGATTGGCGGGACAGGCCAGCGCCAGAACCGGCCCGGCCCCGCGACTGTCACCGCCCGCCATTGCCCCCTTGCCGCGCCGGCCAGCGCCCGCTATCTGGGCCGCCGCATCAGCCGGGGTCACCCCCGCGACGCCCACCGAGCGGGTATGATGTAATGGTAGCCTGTCAGCTTCCCAAGCTGAACGCGCGGGTTCGATTCCCGCTACCCGCTCCAGCTTTCAAAGCCCGTTCTGCCGCCCCCTTTGCCCCGCCGTCCCCGCCGGGCTAGGCAGGGGCATGTCCAGCACCGCCCCCACTCCTGCGCCCACCGGTCTTGCCGCTGATGGCCATGCGGTGCGGTTCGTGCTGGTCACGATCTTCATCGATGCCATCGGGTTCGGGCTGATCATCCCGGTGCTGCCGCGGCTGTTGATGGGGGTGGGCGGCGTCGATCTGCCGGGGGCGATCCGGATTGCGGCGTGGCTGGGGCTGGCGATTGCCGTCGCCACCTTCTTTGCTGCGCCGGTGCTCGGCAATCTGTCGGACCGGTTCGGGCGGCGGCCGGTGCTGATCGTGGCGCTGGCCGGGCTGGCGGCGGATTATCTGCTGCTGGCGCTCGCCGACAGCCTGATGCTGATCGTGATCGGCCGGCTGCTGTCGGGCGCGCTTGGCGGCTCCTATGCCCCCGCGCAGGCCGCGATTGCCGATTTGACCGCGCCCGAGGCGCGGGCGCGGCGGTTCGGACTGGTGAGCGCGGCGTTCGGCGTCGGCTTCATCGCCGGGCCGGTGATCGGCGGACTGCTCGGCCAGCTCAGTGACCGCGCGCCCTTTTATGCCGCCTCGGCGCTGGCTGCACTCAACATGCTCTATGGGCTGACCGTGTTTCCCGAAACGCTCGCCCGCGCCAACCGGCGGCGGTTCGACTGGCGGCGGGCCAATCCGCTCGGCGCGCTGGCGGCGGCGCGCGCGGCACCGGGCATGATCCATGCAGCGCTGGTCCTGACGCTGTGGCAGATCGCCAGCCTCGTCTATCCGCTGACCTGGAGCTTTTACGGCATTGCGCGGTTCGGCTGGTCGAACGCGATGATCGGGCTGAGCCTCGCGGCGGTCGGCATCGTCATCGCCGCCAGCCAGACCCTGCTTACCGGCCGCGCCGTGCACCGGCTGGGTGAGCGCGATGCGGCGACGCTGGGCCTCATCGCGGCGATTGGCGGCTTTGTCGCCTATGCGTTCATCACCCGAAGCTGGATGGCCTTCGCCGCGCTGGCGTTCATCGCCGGCCAGTCGCTGGTCCAGCCCAGCCTGATGGCGATGCTGTCGCGCCGCGCGACCCCGGCCACCCAGGGCAAGGTGCAGGGCATTGCCAGCATGGCGCTTGGTCTCGGTTCGATCGTCGCACCGCTCGCCTTGACCGGGGTGATGGCGGAGACGACGCGGCCGGGCGCGCCGCTGTGGCAGTCAGGCGCGGCATTTCTGGTCGCGACGGGCTTTGCGGTGCTCGCGCTGGCGCTGCTCCGCCGCCTGCCGCGCGCGGTCGGCTAGATATTTTCTGCGCGCCTCTCGGCGCGGGAGCGGCACCGGCC
>DBAW01000258.1 GCA_002291855.1 Sphingomonas sp. UBA1000 | reverse complement strand
CGGCCGGCGGCGCGGCCTTGCCCGCCTGCGGCTACACAGCTTCGGAGGCTCCAACGGCGGCCGTCACAGCCTCGACCGCCGCCATGGCACCCGTGACCGGCACCGCGAGCGAGCCGACTGCCACCGATGCCAACAAAACCGTCATCTTCATTCCAAAATCCTGCCTGACGCTGTCAAAACTACCGACATCATAGAGGGATGGCGGCCGGGGCCGGGCGCATGGCCGCGATTCAGGATGATGAAATGGCGGGATTAACCACCATTGTGACATCGCAGTCACACTGGACGGACCCGGCAGAAACATCGGATCCTGCGTCAACCGGCGGAGCGAGAGCGTGAATGGCTCGACTCTGGACAGGATGGGCGGACAGGGAAGGGGGTAATGTCTATCCTCGGCACGACGCCCCGGCATGGCGCGCCATCCCGCGACCGGGGCATGGATCGTCAAAACCCTGTTGGTATAGGCTAATGCCTATGATAGATGAGGATATGACCAGCATTGATCCGCGTGCCGAGCTGGACCGCCTGATCCGCTCCCGTGGCGAAGACTATGCCGGCATTTCCCGCCTGATCGGCCGCAACGCCGCCTATATCCAGCAATTCATCAAACGCGGCGTGCCGCGCAAGCTCGACGGCGACGATCGCCGCACGCTCGCCCGCTATTTCGGCGTCAGCGAGACGGTGCTGGGCGCGGCCGATCCGGGCGGAGTGATCGCGACGGTCGCCGAGCGGCTGCTGCCGATCGCCCGGCTGGATATCGGGGCGTCGGCCGGGGGCGGTGCCGTGGTCGACCGCGAACAGCCGCTCTATCCGATGAGCTTCGACCGCACCTGGCTGCGCCGGCTGACGCGCGCGCCCGCCGACCGGCTGTCGATCATCCGCGTGCAGGGGGATTCGATGCAGCCGACGCTGGCCGATGGTGACGACATCATGATCGACCGCAGCGACGGGGCGGAACGTCTGCGCGACGGCGTTTATGTGCTCAGGCTGGACGATGCGCTGATGGTCAAGCGGCTGGCGCTCAACCCGGTGGGAGGGCGCGTCGCGGTGCGCAGCGACAATCCGGCCTATCCGTCATGGCCCGACTGCCCGGCCGAAGACATCAACATCATTGGCCGCGTCGTCTGGGTGGGGCGCAAACTCGGCTGAGCGCCCCGGCCGCTCTGGCTCAGAGCGGTTTCCGATCCGATTGCATCGGATCGGCCGCTCTAGGCCTTTGATTTACCGAATTTTCCGAGTCACCCGGTGATTTAACCCGGCTTGAAAATGCTCTCAGTCGCGCCAGCGCGGCCCTTCGATCCGGAAGCCATTCGCGGCCAGCCGGTCGAGCAGGCCGCCCGGTTCGGCCGCAAGCCGGGCTGGGGCGACCGCCAGCGTCGTGCCAGGTGCCGCCAGCGCGGTGTCGAGCGCGTCCGTCCAGTTGCGCTTTAGCCGCGGGCCGATGGCCGGATCGGCCCAGGGCCAGCAGCGGCTGAGCGCGGTGTCGAGCGGGTCGGCGAGCAGGGCAGGGATGTCGCGCGTGCGCCACGCCTCGGCCCGGTGCGCGGCGGCGTCGCGCCCCGCTTCGGCGGCGGCGATGCTTGCGGCCATGCAGTCGCGATAGGCGGCCGGATCCTGTGCCATCAGATTGTCGATCACGTCCTTGCCGCGCACCGTGCCGATGCTGCGCCCCGGCACATCGGCGCGGCGGGCGGCATCGGCCACCGCGTCGCGGATCGAGCGCCCGCCGCGCGCCAGCCCGGCATGGCGGCCGAGCAGGCGGAAGGCGAGGACGACCGGGCTCTTGCGCCGCCAATCGTCCGACTTCTCCGCCGCCATCACTCGTTCGAGTCGCGCCATCAGCGGCGCGGGCAGATAATCGGCAATCGTCCGGCCCTTGGGCAGATCGGTAATCTTTCCGCCGCGAAACAGCAGGCGGAACACATCGCCCACCGAAAATGACGCGCTGACCGGATAGAGCACCCGGTCTGCCCGCGCCGCCGCCTGTTCGAGCGGCACGACATTCCAGTCCAGCCCCTTGGGCACCGGTTCGAGCGCGCCGACCAGCACCAAAGTCCGCCCGTCGCGCACCGCCGTCCAGATCGGCGCGCCCGACAATCGCGCCGAAACGACGATCTCGTCAGCGGTGGCGGGCGCCGGTTCGGCCTGCGCCGACGCATGCAGTGGCGCGGCCGTAAGCAGCAGCCCCGCCATTACCGGCAACAGGGCGCTGCTCACGCCGGTCACGCCGCGCTGCCTGCCCCGTCCGACGCCCCGTCCTGCGTCGCGTCCGATCCGGCGGGCAGCGCATCGGTGTCGGCCTCGTCCTCCGGCCCGTCGCTTTCCTCGATCCGGGCGGCGGCCACCACATGTTCGTCGGCGGCGACGTCGAACAGCCGCACGCCGGCGCTGCCGCGCCCGATCACCCTCAGGCTGTCGAGCGGGATGCGGATCATCTTCGCCTGATCGGTCACCAGAATGATCTGGTGCGCGGTCGTCGCCGGGAAGCTGGCGACCACCGGGCCGTTGCGCTCGATATTGTCGATGTTGACGATGCCCTGACCGCCGCGCCCGGTGCGCCGATATTCATAGGCGCTGGACAGCTTGCCATAGCCATTGGCGCAGACGGTGAGGACGAACTGTTCGCGCGCGACCAGCTCGGCATAGCGCTCATCGTCCATCCGGCGCGGCGCGCGGTCGGGGTCTTCGCCCTTCCACGGCGCGTGGCGCAGATAATCGTCGCGCTCGTCCTGATCGGCCACCCCGACGCGGTGCAGCGTCGACAGCGACATCACCTCGTCGCCGGGCTTGAGCGTGATGCCGCGCACCCCGGTCGACGAGCGGCTCTGGAACTCGCGCACCTCGTCGGCGGCAAAGCGGATCGCCTTGCCGGTCTGCGTCGCCAGCAGCACGTCATCGCCTTCTTCGAGCAGGGCGACCCCGATCAGCCGGTCCTCGGCATCCTCGCCCTCGAACTTCATCGCGATCTTGCCGTTGGACGGGATGTTGGCGAATGCATCCATGCTGTTGCGGCGCACGCTGCCGCGCGCGGTGGCGAACATCACGTGCAGCCGGCCCCATTCGGCCTCGTCCTCGGGCAGCGGCAGCACGGTGGCGATGGTCTCGCCCTCGGCCAGCGGCAGCAGGTTGATCATCGGCCGCCCGCGCGTGCTCGGCCCGCCCTCGGGCAGGCGCCACACCTTCATCCGGTACACCCGGCCGAGATTGGAGAAGAACAGCACCGGCGTGTGCGTCGAGGTGACGAACAGGTTGGTGATCGCGTCCTCGTCCTTGGTGGCCATGCCGGCCCGGCCCTTGCCGCCGCGCTTCTGGGCGCGGAACGCATCGAGCGGCGTGCGCTTGATGTAGCCGCCAAGCGTCACGGTGACGACCATGTCCTCGCGCTCGATCAGATCCTCGTCCTCGATGCCGTCGGCAGCGGGGGCGATCTGGGTGCGCCGGGGCGTGGCGAACTCGGCGGCGACGGCCTCCAGCTCGGTGCGCATCACCGCATAGAGGCGCACCCGGTCGGCCAGGATCGCCAGCAGCTCGCCGATATTGGCGGCCAGCTGCTTCAGCTCGTCGCCAATCTCGTCGCGGCCGAGCGCGGTCAGCCGGTGCAGGCGGAGATCGAGGATCGCGCGCACCTGCGCCTCGGACATGCGATAGGTGTCGCCCTCGACCTCATGGTCGATCGCTTCGACCAGCCGGATATAGGGCGCGATTTCAGCGACCGGCCAGTCGCGCGCCAGCAACGCCGCCCGCGCCTCGGCCGGGCTGGCCGAACCGCGGATGATCCGCACCACTTCGTCGAGATTGGTGACCGCGATGACGAGGCCGAGCAACAGATGCGCCCGCTCGCGCGCCTTCGCCAGTTCGAACTTCGAGCGGCGGGTGATCACCTCCTCGCGGAACTGGATGAAGCTCTGGATGATCTCGCGCAGCGTCAGCAGCTCGGGCCGGCCGCCGCGAATGGCGAGCATGTTGGCCGCAAAGCTCTGCTGCGCCGGGGTGTGTCGCCACAGCTGGTTGAGCACCACTTCGGGCGTCGCATCGCGCTTCAGGTCGATGACGATGCGCACGCCCATGCGGTTGGATTCGTCGCGGATGTCGGCAATGCCTTCGATCCGCTTGTCCTTGGCGGCCTCGGCGATCCGCTCGACCAGCGCGTTCTTGCCCTGCTGATAGGGGATTTCGGTGAGCACGATCGAGCGCCGGTCGCCCCGGCCTTCCTCGATCTCGTGGCGCGAGCGGACGATCACCGATCCGCGCCCCTGCTGATAGGCGGCGCGCGCCCCCGACTGCCCGAGGATGATCGCCCCGGTCGGGAAATCCGGCCCCGGCACGATCGCCATCAGCTCTTCCAGGCTGATCGCCGGATTGTCGATATAGGCAAGGCAGGCGCGGATGACCTCGCCCAGATTGTGCGGCGGAATGTTGGTCGCCATGCCGACCGCGATGCCGCCCGCGCCGTTGACGAGCAGGTTGGGGAAGCGCGCCGGCAGCACCTGCGGCTCGCGTTCCGAGGCATCGTAGTTAGGCTGGAAGTCGACCGTGTCCTTGTCGAGATCCTCGAGCAGGCTGCCCGCAACCTTGGCCAGCCGTGCTTCGGTGTAACGCATCGCCGCCGGCTCGTCCGGGTCCATCGACCCGAAATTGCCCTGACCGTCGATCAGCGTCACCCGCATCGACCAGTCCTGCGCCATGCGCGCAAGCGTCAGATAGATCGCGGCATCGCCATGCGGGTGATATTTACCCATGACGTCGCCGACGATGCGGCTGCACTTGCGATACGGCTTGCCCGCGACATAGCCCGCTTCCTGGCAGGCATAGAGGATGCGGCGGTGCACGGGCTTCAGCCCGT
>DBAW01000160.1 GCA_002291855.1 Sphingomonas sp. UBA1000 | reverse complement strand
TGGGCGGGCGATTCACGCGCTGCTCCTTCGGGCCAGCACGATCGCACGCTACCGCGGCAGCTTCGTCACCGCGGTCGCCGTCAGCAGCGTGTGGATCGGCGCCCAGGCATAGGCGAACTGTTCGAGGCGGCTGCCGGCGAAGCCGATCTCCTCGCGCGCCGCCTGCCTCGCCCCCAGCCGCTCGTAGAACCAGCGCGAGGGGTTGGCCGCCAGCACCCAGGCGAAGGCCGATTGCGCGCCGAGCGAGGCGAGGTGGGAGGCCATGGCCCGCATCAGCCGCCGCCCCACGCCGCGCCCGCGGAAATCATCGAGGAGGTAGAGCGTCTCCACCTCGCCATCCGCGATCTGCGGCCGGCGCGACAGCCCGCCCGTCACGAAGCCCACGATCCCGCCGCCCGGCGTCTCGAATCCGTCCGCGACGGCGACGAAGGCCGCATGCCCGCCCCGCCGCTCGAGGATGGCCTGCTCATACGCCGCGCCCTCGCGCAGGGCGGAGAGGCTGGTCAGGTAGTCACTGGGCAGCAGCCCCGCATAGGTGCTGCGCCAGGTCGAGAGATGCACGCGTGCCATGGCGGGCGCATCCGAGGGCCTGGCCCGGCGGATCGTGATCACGCGCCGCGCTCGAGCACGGCCGCGAAGAAGCCGTCTGTGCCATGCGCTGCGGGGGAAAGCGCCATCCAGGGGCCTGGGCAGGGGGGCGCGCCGGGCAGCCCGGCCTCCGCCCAGGCGCGCTCCAGCGGCACGGGGCGGAAGGCGGGGTGGCGTTCCAGGAAAGCCTCGACCTGCAACTCATCCTCCTCGGGCAGCAGCGAGCATGTCGCGTAGATCAGCCTACCCCCGGGCCGGACCAACTGCGCCGAGGTGTCGAGAATTTCACGCTGCTTCATGAGAAGCTCCGCGAGGTCCGTCTCCGCCGTGCGGGTCCGCGCGTCGGGGTTGCGGCGCCAGGTGCCGGTGCCGGTGCAGGGCGCGTCCACCAGCACGCGGTCGAAGCCGCCGGCGCGGCGCTTGGCCCAGCGGTCGCCAGGCACCAGCAGATGCGTCTCGGCATTGTCCACGCCGGCGCGCGCCAGCCGCTTGGCGGCGCCCGCCAGGCGCGGGGCCGAGACATCACAGGCCAGCAGCTTGCCCTTGTTCTGCATGGCCATCGCCATGGCCAACGTCTTGCCGGCCGCACCCGCACAGAGATCGGCCACGCGCATGCCCGGCCGCGCATCCACCAGCGCCGCGATCAGCTGGCTGCCCTCGTCCTGCACCTCGATCCAGCCGTCGCGAAATGCCGGCTGCGCCTCGACCGCGACCGGCGGGTCGAGCCGCAGCCCGTCGGACGAAAACGGCGTCGGCTCGCCCGCGCCCAGCGCCCGCATCGCCGCCGCCCGGTCGGTCTTGAGCCGGTTGACGCGCAGGTCGAGCGGCGCGCGCGCGAGCAAGGCGGCGATATCGACATGGGCCAGCAGCGGCGTCAGCCAGTCCGGGGCAAGGCCGGGCGCGGCCGCCGCCTCCCCGGCCGCAACCGGCGACGGGCCGTGCTGCGAACCGTCGAACAGATCGGCAAGGCCGGGCCGCACCGCCGCGAGCGCGAGCATCGCCGCGCGGCCGCTGGCGGGCCGTTCGCCGCACAGCCGCACCGCGTCATAGACCAGATCGCGGATCGCCCGCCGGTCCTGCGACCCGGCATAGCGCCGCGCCTTCAGCCAGCCGGCGATGATCGTGTCCGCCGCCGGACCCTGATCGCGCGCGGCGGCGATGATCAGATCGAGCAGCTGGATCGCCGCCTCGACGCGCGCGGCCGGGGTCATTGGCGGTTACCGGGTCGGGTAATTGGGGGCCTCGCGCGTGATCGTCACGTCATGGACATGGCTTTCGCGCAGCCCCGCATTGGTGATGCGCACGAAACGCGCGCGCTGCTGCAACTCGGCGATGGTGCGCGCGCCGGTATAGCCCATCGCCGCCTTCACCCCGCCGACCAGCTGGTGGATCACGTCCTTGGCCGGACCCTTATAGGGCACCTGGCCCTCAATGCCTTCGGGCACCAGCTTCAGCTGATCCTTGATGTCCTGCTGGAAATAGCGGTCGGCCGAGCCGCGCGCCATCGCGCCGACCGAGCCCATGCCGCGATAGCTCTTATAGGCGCGCGCCTGATAGAGGAACGTCTCGCCCGGCGCTTCCTCGGTCCCGGCAAGCAGCGATCCGACCATCACCGACGATGCGCCCGCCGCCAGCGCCTTGGCGATATCGCCAGAGGTGCGCAGCCCGCCATCGGCGATCACCGGCACGCCCGATTTCGCCGCCTCGCGCGCGGCATCCATGATCGCGGTCAGCTGCGGCACGCCGACCCCGGCGACGACGCGGGTCGTGCAGATCGACCCCGGGCCGATGCCGACCTTCACCCCGTCCGCCCCGGCATCGATCAGCGCGCGCGTCGCCTCGGCAGTGGCGACATTGCCGGCCACGATCTGCACCCGGTTGGAAATCTTGCGCACCCGCTCGACCGCGGCGGCGACCATGCGCGAATGGCCATGGGCGGTGTCGATCACGATCAGGTCGCATTCGGCGTCGAGCAGCGCCTCAGTCCGCTCATAGCCCTTGTCGCCGACCGTCGTCGCCGCCGCCACGCGCAGCCGCCCGGCCGCATCCTTGGTGGCGTTGGGATGGAGCACCGCCTTTTCAATGTCTTTGACGGTGATCAGCCCGACGCAGCGATAGGCATCGTCGACGACCAGCAGCTTTTCGATCCGCCGCTGGTGCAGGATGCGCCGCGCCTCGTCCTGGCTGACATCGGCCTTGACCGTCGCCAGATTGTCGCGGGTCATCAGTTCGGACACCGGCTGGCGCGGATTTTCGGCGAAGCGGACATCGCGGTTCGTCAGGATGCCAACCAGCCGGCCCGACGCCTCGACCACGGGAATGCCCGAAATGCGCCGTTCGGCCATGATCGCCTGCGCATCGGCAAGCGTTGCATCGGGGGCGATGGTGATCGGATTGACGACCATGCCCGATTCAAACCGTTTCACCTGACGGACGGCGGCGGCCTGTTCCTCGACCGACAGGTTGCGGTGCAGCACGCCGATGCCGCCCAGCTGGGCCATGACGATCGCCATATCGGCCTCGGTCACCGTATCCATCGCCGATGACAGGATCGGGATGTTGAGCGCGATGTCGCGCGTCAGCTGTGTGCGGGTGTCGGCCTGGCTCGGCAGCACATCGGATTCGCCCGGCCGCAGCAGAACGTCGTCGAAAGTGAGACCGAGTTCGATGTCCATGGCCAGCGCATATCCTTCCTGCGGGTGAATCTGGGGGCTGCGATCAGCGTGGCGCGCCATGTAACCACTCAAAGGGACAAGCGCCAGAGGAACGGCGCGACGGCGGCCAAAGCCATCTTCCGCAGCGGATTGTTGTCGCCCGCCGCATTCGCTAGTCAGGGGGCGGAGGAACCATGGCCGCCACCATCGCGCTCGTTGACGACGACCGCAACATCCTGACCTCGCTGTCGATCGCGCTCCAGTCCGAAGGGTTTGTGACCCGGCTCTATCCGGACGGCGAGACCGCGCTCAAGGCGCTGCTCGACAGCCCGCCCGACCTTGCCGTGTGCGACATCAAGATGCCGCGCATGGACGGGCTTGAGATGCTCAGGCGGCTGCGCGAGAAATCGGCGCTGCCGGTGATCTTCCTCACGTCGAAGACCGACGAGCTGGACGAAGCGCTGGGCCTTGCCATGGGTGCGGACGATTATATCGCCAAGCCGTTTTCGCAGCGGCTGCTGATCGCCCGCATCCGCGCGATCCTGCGCCGGGTGGAGCTGAGCCGGCCGCAGGCGGACAGCGACGAGCCGGCGGCCGAGCCTTTGGTGCGCGGCGCGCTGGAGATGGACCCGGCGCGTCACCGCGTGACCTGGAAGGGCCGCGACGTCACGCTGACGGTGACCGAGTTCCTGATCCTCGAATCGCTCGCCCAGCGCCCCGGGGTGGTCAAATCGCGCAACCAGCTGATGGACGCCGCCTATCAGGACGACGTCTATGTCGATGACCGGACGATCGACAGCCATA
>DBAW01000213.1:8328-18198 GCA_002291855.1 Sphingomonas sp. UBA1000 | reverse complement strand
CGGCAGCGGCGAGCGCGGCAGCGCGCAGACTGACGATGCGCGCCATCAGCCGAGCATCCCGGGGGAGCGCAGCCAGGCAACCCCGGCCCCGCCGCCTGCACAGGCGAGCAGGAACAGGATCAGCGGCATCACCAGCGAGGGCGCGGGCGCAGGGGCCGCGACTGGCGGCGCGGCGGCATCCGCCTTGGCCGTCTGCTCGTCAGCCTTGCTTTGCGCAGCAGCGGGCGTGCGCCCGCCGCCGACGACCCGAAGCTTGCCCGGTTTCTGATCCTGACCCATTCGCCACCGTTAATCATCTTCAGCATCTATTATAGGAGAAACTGTCGGTATAAGGCGGGTCGCGTTCCCCAGATCGTGGTGTAAAAGTGCAGAAACTGATGTTCACGCTTGCGGCCGCGGCCGCGCTTGGCAGTGCCACTGCCGCCGGTGGGGCGGGTGGCGAAGCCGACAATAAGGCGCCGACCGAGCTTGCGCTCGTGAAGCTGGAGCCGATGGCCGTGCCGATCGTCGATGGCGATCATGTGCAGGGCGAACTGCGCGTGCACCTGTATCTGAGCGCCAAGGATGCGGCGAGCGCCGGCGAAATGGGTCCGCAGATGCCGCGCCTGCGCGCCGCGACCTTCACGACGATGATGGATTTCGCGCGGCTCTACGCCTCGCCCTTCCACGCCGTCGACAGCGCCGAGCTGGCAAAGAAGCTGACCGCCGCGCTGCGCAAGGAACATGCCGGCATCCATGAAGTGCTGATCACCGCCGTCGCGGCCAAGCCGGTCTGATCCGGCCCACACCCGGCCCCGAACAGGATGGCCGGGCGCCTTGGCAATCGAAGCCATGAACAAAAAAGGGGCGCGGCCGGTTGGCAGCGCCCCTTTTTTTGTTGGCGATGATCAGGTCACGCGCGCAGTCGCGGCGCATCTCGCGCCTGGTCGGCCGGGTCGCCTCACCCGGCGATCCGGAAAGCGCGGCAGATCGGCAACCGCCCCGGCCAGTCTCAGCGCGCGGCGACCCGCGCGCCGGGCGCGGGCGCGGCCTGACGACGGGCAATCGCCATCGACAGCGCCGCCGCGCCCTTGGGCGTCATCGCCGCCAGGATCGCGGCGGTCGACCGGTCGCGCATCCGCTCGGCCACCTCGACCTGCACGTCCATCGCCAGCTGTTCGAACACCACGGCGGCGGCCTTGGGCTTCATCGCCTGATAGATGCGCGCCAGTTCGCCATAGCGTTCATCGGCAGGATCGGCAGCAGGAGCCCCCGGCCGCCCCGGCGGCGCGGCCTCGGCCCCGACCCCGGCCGCTTTCAGCCGCGCCTCGGCGGCACGGGCCGCCTGTTCGCGCATGTCGAGCGCACGGTTGCGCTGCGCGGCGGCACGGTCGCGCGCGGCCATGTCCTGCTGGATCGACACGCCCAGCCGGGTCTGTTCGGCCGGGGCCGGGGCCGGGGCCGGGGCCGGCCCGGCGGCGGCGATCGCATTGGTCAGCGCCGATGCGCCGGCGGCAAGCGCGGTCAGCATCAGCAGCGACGGGCGGACGATCATGCGATCACCCGGTCGTCATTGGCCAGCGTCTCGGCATCGGCCGGAGCAGTGGCGGCGGCCAGATCGGCCTCGGCCTTGCGGGCCGCGCTGGCGCTGTCCATCAGCCGGTCGGCGGTCGCGTTGGCGATGTCGATCATCACCTTCAGCTCGTCGCGGATCGCCTCCGCCTCGCCCAGCCGGCGCATCGACGGATCGGCCTCGCGGCGCAGCACGTCCTTCAGTTCGGACAGCACCTGCCGGGCATGGCCGGTCGCCGTTTCCAGCGCCTGCACGGTTGCCGGCAGATCGGCCGCCTTGAACGCGGCAAGGCTGCGCATCATCCGCATCGACTGGACGAGCACCGCGATGCACAGGATGACGGTGACGATATTGGATGTGGTGGCAAAGCTCATCGGATCAGTTCCTGGCAATGTCGGTCAGCATGCGCACGGCGATGCTGTTGTTGCGCTGGCCAAGCTGGGCCATGCCCAGCTTGATTCCCGAACAATGGATTTCGAGCGGATCGTCGGGATGCTTGTTGAGCGGCAGCGTCTCACCGATCTGGAGATCGCGCACGTCCTGCAGCTTCATCATCCGTTCCGACAGCACGGCGCGCAGCGACAGCTCGGTCTTGCGCAGCTCGCGGTCCATATGGGTTTCCCAGATGCCGTCGCGCCCGGACTTTTCGCCCATGAAGCGCTGGAGCAGCTTGTCGCGCACCGGCTCGAGCGTGGTGTGCGGCAGCAGGAACGAGAATTTGCCGCCCCGCCCCTCCATCTCGACGCGGAAGGTGCACACGGCGGTGACGTTGGACGGGCCGGCCACGGCGGCAAAGCGCGGGCTGCTTTCGATGCGTTCGAGATCGATCGAGATCTGCGCCACCTGTTCAAAGGCATGGGCAAGATCGTTGAGCGCCAGCTGCATCATCCGCGCGACCAGCGCGGTTTCGATGGTGGTGAAGGCGCGCCCCTCGACGCGCATCTGCTGGCCCGCGCCCTTGCGCCCGCCAAGCAGCGCGTCGACGACCGAATAGATCAGGCTCGGTTCGACCACCATGATGCCGAAGTTTTCCCATTCGCGCACCTTGAACACGCCGAACATCGCCGGCAGCGCGACGCGGTTCATGATCTCGCCGAAGCGGGTGCCGGTAACCTCCTCCAGCGTCACGTCGATCGCATCGGAGGTCAGGTTGCGCATGTTGGTCGCAAAGCTGCGGATCACGCGGTCGCAAATGACCTCGAGCATCGGCAGACGCTCGTGATTGACGATATCGGATTCGACGACCGCGCGCAGGCCGCTCTTGGTCGGCGCCGGGCCGCCAATGTCGCCGAACAGCGCGTCGATATCGGCCTGGTCGAGATCGCCCGCCGCGCCGATCTCCATCGGCTTCGGCTCGGGCAGCTCGAACTCCTCGAACGGATCGCTCATTGCTGGGTAAGATCCTGGATGAGAACGTCGCGCACCGCCGCCTTGCCGAGCACGGCATTGGCGCGGATCAGCATTTCTTCCTTCATGCGGAAGGTGGCGGCCGAACCCGACAGATCCTCGGGCCTCAGTTCGCGCAGGAAGGGCTGGTAGCTGTCGAGCACCAGCGGCAGCTTCTTGGTGATCGCGTCCGACGTCGCCTTGCCGGGCACCAGCATGAAATGGATCTTCAGGAACCGCGCGCTGCCATCGGCGGTGCGCAGATTGACGGTCATGGGCGGGGTGTCGACGAAGACATTCTCCTTGCCCTCGCCCTCGCCTTCGGCCGGTGCCTCTTCCTCTTCGGCCTCGGCGGCTTCTTCGGCCTTGGGCTTGTCGCCACCCGACATCATGAACAGCGCGCCGCCGCCGCCGCCGACCACCAGCAGCGCGGCAGCCGCGCCGATGATGATCAGCTTGCGTTTTTTCGGATTGGGCGAGGCACCGGCTTCGGCATTTTCATCCGCACCGGGCGCACCGCCGTCCTTCTTGTCGCCGGCCTCGCTCAGACCGTCCGGCAGCTTTGTCTTCTGGTTTGCCACAAAATCCCCTTCTCGCAGGCTCGCCGGTAAATCGCCCCGGCGGCACCGCGAACGCGTCATTCTCTCCTATTATAGGATGGTGATCGGCAAAACTTGCCTAGTGCCCGCCGATCCTGCGCTTTTTTGCCGAGGTGAGGATGGACATTTCTTCCTATGTGCTGCTCAGCCACGAACAGGCGCTGCGTCGCCGGCTCGACGTGGTTGCCAACAACATGGCCAATGTCAGCACCGTGGGGTTCCGCCGCGAGCAGCCGGTGTTCCACGAAATGCTGAAGCGCGGCGAGGATGCGATGACGCGCGATGCGCGCAACGTGTCGTTCGTGCTCGATTTCGGGGCCGTCCACGACACCGCGCTTGGCGGCTTTCAGGCGACGGGCAATCCGCTCGACGTGGCGATTGACGGCCAGGGCTATTTCGCGGTCGCGCTGCCCGATGGCGGCACCGGCTATACGCGCGCGGGCCAGTTCAAGCTGCTCGACACCGGCCAGCTGGTGACAAGCAACGGCCAGCCGGTGCGCGGCGAAGGCGGCCAGCCGATCACCGTGCCGCCCGAAATGATCGGCCGGGTGACGATCGCCAATGACGGTTCGATCATGGGTCCGGACGGTCCGCTGGGCCGCATCGCGATCACGGTGTTCGACAATGAAGCCGGCGTCACGCCGCGCGGCGACGGGCTGATGGCGGCCGAAAATGGCCGCGTGCTCGCTGCTGGCGAGACCAAGCTGCGCAGCGGCGGGCTGGAAGGTTCGAACGTGCAGCCGATCGTCGAGACCACCAACATGATCCAGATCCTGCGTTCCTACCAGACCAGCCAGCGCATGGCCGATGCGATCAACGACATGCGCAAGCGCGCCGTCGAGCGGCTCGGCCGCATCGGCGGCTGATCCGCGCCCAGACCCTTTTTTCCAGGAGTAGACCCGATGCGTTCCCTGTCGATTTCCGCCACCGGCATGCTGGCCCAGCAGACCAATGTCGATGTGATCTCGAACAACATCGCCAACATGAACACCACTGCCTATAAGAAGCAGCGCGCCGAGTTTCAGGACCTGCTCTATCAGCAGGTGTCGCGCCCGGGTGCGGCGACCGGCGGGCCGCAGGCGCGCGCGCCCTCGGGCATCCAGATCGGCGCGGGCGTGCGCACCGGCGGCGTCTACCGCATCTCCGAACAGGGGGCGATGACGACCACCGACAACCAGTATGACGTCGCAATCGAAGGCAATGGCTATTTCCAGATCCTGATGCCGTCGGGCGAAATCGCCTATACCCGCGCCGGATCGTTCCAGCTGTCCGATCAGGGCGAACTGGTGACCGCCGATGGCTATGCGGTGCAGCCGGGCGTGACCATCCCGCCCCAGGCGACCGATGTCAGCATTTCGCGCACGGGCATCGTCCAGATCAAGGTCGCCGGCCAGGCCGAGCTGCAGGATGTCGGCCAGCTCCAGCTGGCGACCTTCGTCAACGAAGCGGGGCTTGAGGCGCAGGGCGGCAACCTGTTCCTCGCCACCGCCGCGTCGGGCCAGCCCAACATCGCCTCGCCGGGCGATCCTGGGTTCGGCATGCTGCGCCAGGGGTTCCTTGAGGCCTCGAACGTCAATCCGGTCGCCGAAATCACTGCCCTGATCAGCGCCCAGCGCGCCTATGAAATGAACAGCCGGGTGGTGAAGACGGTCGACGAAATGCTCGCCACCTCCAGCCAGCTGCGGTGACGACGATGCTGGGTCTGGCGCTTCTGCTCGCCGGCCTGCCCGGCGCGGCACCGGGGGCACTGCCCCCGGCCGCGCCGATGGCGAGCGCCTTCGTCCTCGCCCGCCCGGTCGAGCGCGGCGAGATCATCGCGACCACCGATTTCATCGCGCAGGACGTGCCGACCGGTCAGGCGACAGGGGCGCTGGCCGCCAATGCCGCCGCCGGGCTGGAAGCGACGCGGCGGCTGAACGCGGGCACGGTCGTGCGCTCGGGCGACGTCATGACCCCGCGCCTCGTGCGGCGCGGCGAGCCGGTGACGCTGCATCTGCGCAATGGCGGGCTGACCATCACCGCTCAGGGCCGTGCCCTGTCCGACGGGCGGCGCGGCGATGTCGTCCGCGTCGTCGCCCCCAGCAACAAAACGCTCGAAGGCGCGGTCGATGGCCCCGCCTCGGTCCGCATCGCCGCCAACTGACCAACGGAGCCCGGCGCGTGAACAAGTCCATTTCCCTGACCCTGCTGATGGCGGCGCTGGCCCCCACCCTTGCCGGCTGCGGTGCCGCCGGCCGGCTGGCAGCGGTCGGCAAGCCGCCCAAGATGACCGCCCAGGAAAGCGTGCCCACCCCGCCCTGGGAACGCTCGATCGCCAGCTCGGGCATGAACGAACGGCTCGAAGCCGGCGCGCGCGCCGCCCCTGCCGACGCACCGGTGCAGACCGCATCGATCTTCCGCGCCGGCGCGGCCGGGCTGTTCCGTGATCAGCGCGCCAGCCGCACCGGCGACATCCTGACGATCCGCATCAACGTGCAGGACCGGGCGATCGTCGACAACGCCACCCAGCGCAGCCGCACCAGCTCGGAAAATGCGGGGCTTGCCTCGCTGCTCGGGCTGGAAGGGCTGTTGCAGGACGTGCTGCCCGGCCGGCCCGACACCGGCAATCTGGTCGAATCCGAATCCGAAAGCCGCTCGGCCGGCCAGGGCAACACCAGCCGCAGCGAGACGATCAACCTGACCATGTCGGCGGTCGTCACCAGCGTGCTGCCCAACGGCAATCTGGTCATTCGCGGGCGGCAGGAAATCCGGGTCAATTTCGAACTGCGCGAGCTGATCCTGACCGGCATGATCCGGCCGCAGGACATTGCCCGCGACAACAGCATCCGCCACAGCCAGATCGCCGAAGCGCGGATCAGCTATGGCGGGCGCGGCCAGCTGACCGATCTCCAGCAGACCCGCTGGGCGCAGCAGATCTACGACGCGCTGTTCCCGTTCTGACCTGATGGCGGCACCCCCCGCAGACGCGCCAGCGGATGCGGAGGTGCCGCCCGCGTCCTTCCCCCTGACCCGGAACGCGCACCGGCGACCGGCCCGCGCCGCGCCGCCCAAGATTTTGCCGGCGCGGCGCGGGCGGGCGTCATGCCCCGCTATAATGCGATTAGGGTTTTGTGAGGTTTTGTGTTCCCTCGGGTCAGAGACATCATCGATACGCTGGGAGCCAGGCTGCGGGTGAGCATCGATGCACATCCGGGCGGCGCGCTGATCGTGCTGGAGGATCCCGCGGGCAGCGAGGACGAGCGCATCATGCTCGACCCCTATGGCACCGAGCTGCTTGGCGGCTACATCATGTCGGCCCGGCTGGCGCTGCCTTCGGGCCTGCCCGATGAATATAGCGAAGGCCCATTCTCGTCGCGCTTCCAACTGGTTTGCGAACCCGTGCCGCGCATCGTCATCACCCAGCAGCATGGCCGCCGCTTCACCATCGCGGCGCCGTTCTGGGACAAGCTTTACGCGGAACTCTGCCTTGTGATCGCCCATTCGCGCAGCCTCAGCCGCGCGCTCGAAATGCGGCTGCACTGACCGCCAATGGGTCTGCGGACAACTACGCTAAGGGAAAGACCGGAGTGGTCTCAAACCACCCTCGGGCAGATATTGGTAAACGAACGGTGAAACTGTCCGCGTCCTGGCCCTGCCCGATCAGTGGCAGCCCGGCGCACCGGGAACCACCGTTGGCTAGTGGAGCTGCGTAATGGATCTGCGCGAGTTCAACCATTCCGGCCTTGCCCAGGGTGCATCGCGCACCGGCGCATCGGAACTGCGCGAAGTCGATGTGACCGTGCGCCTGTCCGTCAACGACACCGGCGCCCTGTGGGCGGCAGCGGCTGCCAAGGCGCTGTCGGCCGGCATGACGATCGACGAGATTGCCGAGACGATCGGCCCGCGCGAAGACCCGTCGGTGGTCGATTGCATCGCGCTGCTGTGCGAACCCGCCGGCCTGCCCGGCTGCGCGATTGAAGATTTCACGGTGGCCAGTGCGGCCCCGGTCATGGCTCTGCCGCGCTCGATCGCGGCCTGATGTTCAGCAATCGGGCGTCCCGGCAACGGGCGTCCCGGTCGAGGCCCTCCCGCTCTCCCTCACACCCCTTGGAGCGGGAGGGCCTCGAAACTGCATCGTCGGCGATAACGCTGGCCCAGACGATCCGGCATCACCCCAAGCAGAAACGCGATCGGCGCTGTTTCGATGCGATCGGCGCGGATGCGCTGCGCGGCATCGGGCTGTGTCGGCTGCGGTCGGTCATCGCGCGCTGGCGCGGATTGCCGGGGCCGGGGTGCTCATCCACAAGCCCGGGACAGGCAAGAGCTTGAGCGTTGATAACTGGCTGAGTGCCGGTCGCCGGGGATCGGCGGGCAGACTCCAGATACGGAAAAACGGCAGGCTGTTGGGGATCAGCCTGCCGTTCCGTCTTGCTGCCCGGTTGCCCGTCGGCGCCTGAGCGAGCACTGGTGCGGACGCTGTCACGCCGCTGTACCGCACCCTCTCATTATAGGGCGCGCTGGCCGTAAACCCGCGCGGATGGGCGTTTTTTGCTGTGGATCAAATCGCGGGGGCGGCGACGCGGACAACCTGATCGAGCGGCAGGGTGATGCCGCGCACGCCGACCGCGAGCTTGCCCTGATCGGCGATCACGTCCTGCACGCGGCCGGTGCTGCGCACGGTCACGGGCACCGCGGTGCCGTTCACATCCTTCGCCTCGATCTTGAGCGTATAGCCGCCGGCCGGGGCCTGCGCCCCCGTTGCCAGCTGCCCGTCCCAGCTGAACCGCCCGTCAAGACCCGGCGTCAGCGGCTGGGTGGCGAGCACCTGGCCACGTTCATTGCTCACGGTCGCGACCATCGTGGCCGCCGCGCGCGGCGCCGACCAGCTCCACTGTGCAGGCTGGTCGGACAGGCCCGACACCGCGTTCTGGAACTCGACCTCGCGGCCGATCAGGCCCGATGCCTGCGCCATGTCCTGCACCGACAGGCGCGACAGGATGTCGCGCAGCACGCCGGTCTGCTGTATCGACTGTTCGACCTGCGAATACTGGACCAGCTGCTGGGTGTATTGCGACGTGTCCATCGGATCGAGCGGATCCTGATTCTGCAGCTGCGTCGTCAGCAGGTTCAGAAACAGGTTGAAGTCGGCACCATTGGCACCGAACAGGTCCGAGGGAGCGTTGGCATTGCCAGCACCGGCGCTGGTCGGGGTGACAGTCATCGCAATCTCCTTCAGGCGATCAGGTCGAGCCGGCCGTTGCGGCGGGCCGGGCGATAGGAAAGCTCCTGCGCGCCGGGTTCGTCACCCGAAAGCGCATTTGTGCCGCGCGCATTCTGCCAGCGCGCCCAGGCCGACTGCCCCTGGCTGCCATCCTGGCCGCCCCGGTCGAACCGGAAGCTCTGGCCATCCGCGCGGACGCCGGCATCGGTGAGCGCACGGGTGATGTCGGCCAGATCGCGGCGCATCGCCTCGATCACCGAGGCGCTGTCGGCGGCGACGACGGCGCGCAGCGCACCCTGATCGTCAAAGGCCAGCCGAACCTGAATGCGGCCCAGCTCGGCCGGGTCCATGCGCACGGTCAGTTCGTCGCTGCCCTGGGCAAGGCGGCGCGCGATCTGCACGCCCATGCGGGCGGCAAAATCACTGTTCAGCGCCAGACGCGCACCGGGGGCTTCGGACCGGGTCGATCCCGGAGCGGCAGCCGGCTGGGCCGTCGCGGCGGCGATCGCCGGGACAGGCTGCTGGGGCGGGGGCTGCTGGGACGCGATCTGCTGGGATGGGGTCTGCTGCGACACCGACGAGGTCGGGGGCGGAGCGGCGGACGAGGCCGTCGCGGCGGAGCCAGCCGGCTGGCGGGTATCGGTCGCCGTGGCGATTTCGGTCGCCGCACCGGACGGGGCCGGAGCCTCGGCGAAGCCGGTGGCCGGTGCCTCGACCGGCGGGCCGCCGGTCGGCACGGCCGCCCTGGCAGCTTCGGCCGCAGGAGCGTCAAGATCGGGGGTGCCGCGGCGCACCGGCGGCTGCGCCGGCTCCGGCGGCAGCGCGGCAAGCAGCACCGGCTGGCCATCGACTGCCGGCAACGGGTCCGTCTCGTCCGCCGCGACCAGTTCGCCAGACGGCTCGCCGGTCAGTTCGCCAGTCATCTCTCCGGGCAGCTTTGTCGACGCAGATCCGGCCAGCACCGGCAGCGGCAACTGGTCGGGAAACTCGATCGGATCGGATTGGGTGTCGTCAAAGACGATCGGCAGCGGGGCGGCCTCGCCGGCGTCGGCACCGGGGACCGGCGCGACAGCGGCGGGCAGGTTTGCGGCCAGCGGACGCGGCAGCTTGGTCATGGCATCCGGCATGGCCGG
>DBAW01000213.1:957-7931 GCA_002291855.1 Sphingomonas sp. UBA1000 | reverse complement strand
TCGGCGGGCAGATACGGCGTGCGCGACGCGCCCGGCAGCTGCGCAACCAGTCGGGGCGGCAGCGCCGCGCCCGCAATGCCTTCGCCCGCCAGCCCGGTCACGCCCTGACCGTCAGCGGCCGCGCCGCCGGCGATCTGGCCCTGCTTCTGGCCGGCCCCGTTTGAAACCAGACCGGCCTGCACCGCGCCGCCCGGGCCGGTAGCGATCCCCGGCGCGCCGGCGAGCAGCTGGCCGAGCGTGGCGGCAAAGCCGTCGGTGGCGGCAGGGGCCGTGCCGGTCGGCGGGGTAACGGGCGCGGTGCCGGCAAGAAGCGCACTGATGTCCATTCGGATCTCTTCCAGTTCAGAGCCGCGGGACCATATGGCCCAACCTGACTCTTATAGAGGGTTTGTCAGCCGATCGTGCCGAGCGAGCGGATCCGCGCCCGGGCGTGGATCTCGTTTTGCGACAGCACGACCGTTGCCGGGCGCACGCGTTCGATGATCGAGCGCACGAACGGCCGGATCGAGGGGTTGGTCAGGATGCACGGGATCTCGCCCATGCCGGCCAGCCGGTCATAGGTGTCGCGCACCGCGGCGATGAAGCCCTGGAGCGCCGAGGGGGCCATCGCCAGATGCCGGTCCTCGCCCTGGCCGATAATGCTCTCGGCAAATGCATTGTCCCATTCGGCCGACAGGGTGACGATCGGAATGGCCCCGTCGCGCGCCTGCTGCGCGGAAATCTGCCGGGCAAGACGGCTGCGCACATGTTCGGTGATCTGCGCCAGATTGCTGGTCACCGGCACCGAATCGGCAATGCCTTCAAGGATCGTCGGCAGGTCGCGGATCGAAATGCCCTCGGCGAGCAGATTCTGCAGGATGCGCTGGACGCCCGAGATCGTGATCTTCGACGGCACCAGATCGGACACCAGCTTTTCGGCATCCTTGTGCACTTCGTTGAGCAGCTTCTGGGTTTCCAGATAGGACAGCATGTCGGCGATATTGTCCTTGACCAGCTCGGTCAGGTGCGTGGCGATGATCGTCCCGCAATCGACGACGGTCAGGCCGCGAAAGCCCGCTTCCTCGCGCAGGTCGCGGTCGATCCACAGCGCCGGCAGACCGAACACCGGTTCGCGGGTGTCGTCGCCGGGCAGGCCGACGCTGCCGCCGCCGGGATTGATGACCATCAGCTTGTCGAGGCGCAGCTCGCCGCGCGCGGCCTCGGTCTCCTTGATGTAGACGACATATTCATTGGCCTTGAGCGCCATGTTGTCGATGATCCGCACCGAAGGCAGCACAAAGCCATATTCGGTCGCCATCTGCCGGCGCAGCGCGCGCACCTGATCGTCGAGGCGCGGATCGGTGGTGCTTTCGTTGATGATCGGCAGCAGCCCGAAGCCCAGTTCGATCCGCACCGCATCGATGGCAAGCGTGCGCGAGATCGGTTCATCCTCCTGCGCCTGCTGCGCATCGGCATGCGCCTTTTCCAGCCGCGCGCGCGCCGCTTCGAGATCGATGCGCCTGGATGTCGACCAGGCCAGCCAGCCGGCGAGTGCGGCAAAGCTGGCAAAGGGGATGAAGGGCAGGCCCGGCAGCAGCGCCAGCGCGCCCATCAGGGCCGCGACCATGCCGAAGGCGCGCGGCGACCGGCCAAGCTGCGCGGTCAGTGCGGCACCGGTGCGCCCGGTCACCCCGCCCTTCGACACCAGCAGGCCCGCCGCCGTCGATACGATCAGCGCCGGGATCTGGCTGACCAGCCCGTCGCCGACGGTCAGCAGCGTATAGGTGCGGAACGCCTCGGCCAGCGGCACGCCATGGACGAGCACGCCGATCACAAGGCCGACCAGCACGTTGATGGCGGTGATCAGCAACCCGGCAACGGCATCGCCCTTCACGAACTTGGACGCACCGTCCATCGCCCCGTAAAAGCCGCTCTCCGCCTCGATTTCCTGACGGCGCGCGCGCGCCTGGCTTTCGTCGATCATGCCCGCCGACAGATCGGCGTCGATCGCCATCTGCTTGCCGGGCATCGAATCGAGGCTGAACCGCGCCGCGACTTCGGCGATGCGGCCCGCGCCCTTGGTGATGACGACGAAGTTGATGACGATCAGGATCATGAAGATCGTGAGCCCGATCACCACCTCGCCGCCGATCAGGAACTCGCCAAACGCCCCGATCACGCCGCCGGCCGCATCCGGCCCTTCATGGCCATGGCCCAGGATCAGCCGGGTCGAGGCGATGTTGAGCCCGAGACGCAGCATCGTCGCGATCAGCAGGATCGTCGGAAAGGCGGACAGGTCGAGCGGCTTTTCGATGAACAAAGCCGTCATCAGGATCATGATCGAAAAGGTGATCGACAGCGCAAGGCCCAGGTCGAGCAGCCAGGGCGGCATCGGCAGGATGAGCATCGCGATGATCGCGATGACGCCGCCGGCAAGCGCCATGTCGCGATTGGCGCCGATCTTCTGCAGAAAGTCGGAGAATTGCGGGGGCATGGCTTAGACCGCCGGCGAGACCGGATAGCCGGCCTCCATGAAGGTGCGCAGCTTGTTGCGCATCGTCCGCACCGAAATGCCGAGGATCGTCGAGGCAGAGGTGCGGTTGCCGCCGCAGCGCTCCAGCGTCTGCAGGATCAGTTCGCGCTCGACATCGGCCATCGACCGGCCGACCAGCCCGTCGATGCTGATCTGGCCGTCGCCGGCCGGCACCGCCAGCGCGGAGGGCGCGATGCGCGTGCCGTCGTCGAGCACAATGTCCTCGGGCGCGATCATCTCGCCGCGCGCCAGCAGCACCGCGCGGTGGATGACATTTTCCAGCTCGCGGACATTGCCCGGCCAGTCATAGCCGCGCAGCAGCGTCAGGCTTTCGGGCGCGAACAGCCGTTCGGGCAGGCCGTTTTCCTGCGCCAGCTGGGTGGCGAACCACACCGCCAGCCGGTCGATATCGCCGGGCCGCGCGCGCAGCGCCGGCAGGTCGACGACCACCAGCCCCAGCCGCGACTGAAGATCGGCGCGGAAGCTGCCTTCGGCCACGCGCTGCTTCAGATCGAAACTGGTCGTCGCCATGATCCGCGCCGAACCGCCGCTGCGGTCGTCGAGCGCGGCGAGCAGCCGGGCCTGGCAGATGGCGGGCAGCGCATCGACATTGCGCAGCAACAGCGTGCCGTCCGCCGCCTCGGCCAGCCGGCCGGCGCGCGGCGCGACCGCGCCCGGAAACGCCCCGGCGCGGTGGCCGAACAGTTCGGATTCGAGCACTTCGGCGGCCACGCCCAGACATTCGGCGGCCACGAACCGGCCCGGCCGGTCGGAGGCGTCATGGACAAGCCGGGCGAGCATTTCCTTGCCCGTCCCGCTTTCACCGGCGAACAGCACCGGCACGTTCGACCCGGCAAAGGCGAGCGCATAATCGACCGCGCGCTTGAGCAGCGCATCCTCGCCGATCATATGGGTCCGGCGCTCGCCGATCGACAGGATCACCGCCGCGATCAGGTCGCGCTGCGGCGGCAGCGGCACATAGTCATAGGCCCCGGCGCGCACCGCGGCGACCGCGCGGTCGGCCGGCGCATCGACGCCGCAGGCCAGCACCGGCACGGCGATCCGTTCGGAGCGCAGCCGCGCGATCAGCTCGGCCACGTCGAGCGTGACCTCGACCATCACCAGATCGCCGCCCTGATGGCGCAGTTCGTCCAGCGCCTCCTCGAACGACGACGCCAGATGCACTTCCGCGCCCAGATCGCGCGCCATGTTGGCAGCCAGACGGAACTCGCCCGCCATGCCGCCGATCAACAGGATTTTCGTTCGGCTCCCCCGCTTCACCCCTCAACGCTCCTGCTTGACGATTTCCGTGAGCGTGATGCCGAGCGATCCATCGATCAGCACCAGTTCGCCGCGCGCGATCAGGCGCTCATTGACATAGACGTCGACCGGCTCGCCGACGCGGCGATCCAGCTCGATCACCGATCCGGCGCGGGTCTGGAGCAGCTCGGCAATCTGCAGCCGCGCGCCGCCGAGCACCGCCTGCACCTTGACCGGGATCTCCTCGACCGGGGCCATTGACGGGATGGTGCGCGTCGACAGCGCCTTGGGCTCGTCGCTGGGCAGCGCCAGATCGGGAAAATCGGTGTCCAGGTCCACGAACTCGGACGGCACGACTTGAGACGGGGTCGCGTCCATTTGATCCATCTCTCCTTAGTTCATCATCCACTGGCGGACGACCGAGGTCGCCTCGCCCGGGTTGGCGGCGACGGCGTCGCCGATGCGCTTGATCGCAGACATCTTGATCTTACCGTCGACCTCGGCGAGCGCGATCTCCTGATCGAGCAGCGCCCCGCGCGATTCCGCATTCTCCATCGCCAGCTTGAGCGTGTCGGGGTCATTGGCGCCCGGCAGCGCGGCGGGGCTGCCATCGGCGGCCAGCAGCGTTGCGTTCTCGCCGACGCCCATCGCCCCGCCCGCCGTCGCTTCGGCCAGCTTGGTCTGCCATTGCGGGCGCAGCAGGCGCAGCGCGAACAGCCCGACCCCGGCGATGATCAGCAGCTTGAGCACCGAGAAGATCTGGTCGGTCGGGACATAGGACATGATGTCCAGCCCCTCGTCTGCGACATCGGCGGCGGCGAACTTCATGCTCTCCACAGCCACGCTGTCCCCACGCTCGGCATCGAAGCCGACGGCGTTTTCGACCAGCCGCTGCAGCCGCTGAAGCTGCTGGGCAGGCATGGCCTGCGCGCCCGGATCGACCATCACCGCGACGGTCAGCCGGTTGATCTTGCCGGGGCTGCGCACCCGCACGGTGTTGGTGCGGCTGTTTTCATAGGTCACGTCTTCCGACGTCTCGGCGCGCGCGGCGCGGCGGCTCTCGCCACCCCCGGCGGCATCGGCGGCCTGGGTTTCGGGCAGCTGCGCGGCAACGGTGGCCGGCGGCGCGCCGCCATCGGTCTCGTTGCTCTGATCGTTGGATTCGACAGTCACCTGACGGGCAATGGCCTGCTTGTCGGGATCGACGGTGCTGGCTTCCTCGCGCGTCTGGTCGCGGTCGATGATCGCGGCCACCTCGGCGCGCACCTTGCCCGCGCCGACAATCGGTTCGAGCAGGCTTTCGATCTGCTGACGCAGCTTGGCCTCGACCGCCTGCTGGCGTTCATCGGCATCGCCCGCAGCCCCGGCCCCCGCCTCGCCCGCCCGGGCGAGCAGCGCGCCGGTATGGTCGATCACCGACACGCTTTCGGGCGACAGCTCGGGTACCGACGAGGAGACGAGATAGCGGATCGCCTGGATATTCTCGCCCGACAGCCGCCCCTGCGTCTTCACGGTCACCGCCGCGGTGGCGCGGCGCGGCTGGGTGGAAAACACGCTGCGGTCGGGCATCACGATATGGACGCGCGCCTGAGCGACATTCTGCAGGCTGCGGATCGACCGCGACAGCTCGCCCTCGATCGCGCGCGTCTCGTTGATCTTGGCGCGGGAGGACGACACGCCGAACGGCTCCTCGGCATCGAGCACCTCGTAACCGATCTTGCCGCCCAGCCGGTCCGACGCCATCGTCATCCTGAGATCGGCCAGCCGGTCGACCGGGGCCATGATCGCGGTGCCGTCCGCCGACAGCTGGAAGGGGATGTTTTCGGCCTTCAGCTTGTCGGCGATGGTCTGCGCCGCCGCCGGTTCCAGCTCGGTATAAAGATAGCCCATCGGACCCGCCGCCCCAGGCAGCGACATCCAGGCAAAGGCAACAAGCAGCGCCGTGGCGACAGCCCCCATCAGGGCCAGACGCCCGGCACCGATCTGTGCGACAAACGAACGAAGAGATTCCAAGACCGGCCTCATTCCCGCGGGCGGTGGCGCCCTACCGGCTCATTATAGAACGCGGCCCGGCAGTTTTTTCCCGAAGGCGGCAGTTTTTGCCGGGGCAGGCGCGACCGGGGCAAATCGCGCGGCGCAAACGCAAAAACGGCCCCGGCCCGGATCGGGACCGGGGCCGCTTATGGCCCGCACACAGAAACGGGATCGCCGGTCAGTCGCCGGGGAACAGGGCCGCCATTTCCTGGGCAAGGGCGGCGCGGCGCGCCTCGGCCTCCAGCGCCAGCCCGCCCTGATCCCAGAGCAATTGCGCATCGCCCGGATGCAGCGCGGCATCGCCGACCACGGTCAGGTTGAGGCGGCGGCGGTCGGCGCTCTGGCGCGTGGCGACCAGCGCCTCGACATCGGCGACCAGATCGGGATGGACGCGGATCTGCACCGGCTGGCCGCGCCGCACCTGGCGCAGCACCCGGCCGATCGCCTCGTCGATGGCGGCGGTCGGGGCGAGCGCCAGCGCGCGCGCGGCCAGATAATCGGCCGCGGCAAGCGCGATCGCGCCGCCCTCGCGCGCCAGCCTTTCCTCGGCGGCGTCGAACCGCTCGTCCATCGCCTCGAACCCGGCCTGAAGCGCGTCGACCGCGGCAAGCAGCGCCGCCTCGCGTTCGGCACGCACCTGATCGACCGCCTGCTGGAACGCCTCGGCGCGCGCGCGCGCGGTTTCGGATTCGATCTCGCGCTTGAGGCGCAGCACCTCAAGCTCGAGATGCTCGATCTCCAGCCGCAGCGCCTCGGGGCTGCGCTCGGCCTCCGCCGTCGGAACGGCGAACACCCGGTCAAAGGCAAAGGGTTTGACGTGCATCGACATGGCAGGTGCCTTCCCGGATCAGATGATGACCGCGTCGTCGCTCTTGGGATCGACGAGCACGATCTCGCCCTTGGCGGCCAGTGTCTTGGCGAGGCGGACGAGCTGGCTCTGCGCCTCTTCGCAGTCGCGCGCGCGCACCGGCCCCATATTGGCCATGTCGTCGCGCAGCATGCCGGCCGCACGCTCGGTCATGCCGCCGAAGAACACGCGCCGCGCTTCTTCCGGCGCGCCCTTGAGCGCGAGGGCCATCGTCTTCTTGTCGGCATTCTTGACGACGGCGGCGATCGCCTCGGGCAGCAGCGCGGTCAGATCCTCGAAGGTGAACATCAGCGCGCGGAT
>DBAW01000213.1:0-557 GCA_002291855.1 Sphingomonas sp. UBA1000 | reverse complement strand
CGGTCCATCGCGTTGAACATGTCGGCCATGCTCTCATGCGGGTCGCGGCGCTGGGTGCGCGACAGGTTGCTCATGAACTCGGTCTTGAGGGTCGATTCGACCTCCTGCAGCACGTCCTTCTGCACGGTGTCCATGCGCAGCATGCGGGTGACGACATCGACGCCGAAATCGCGCGGCAGCTCGGCCAGCACGCGCGCGGCATGATCGGGCTTCAGCTTGGACAGGATGACGGCGACCGTCTGCGGATATTCGTTCTTCAGATAGCCGGCGAGCACGCTTTCGCCGACATTGGACAGCTTGTCCCACATGGTGCGGCCTGAAGGACCGCGAATGTCCTCCATGATCTCGCGCACCTTGTCGGGCGGCATGATGCCGGCGAGCAGCCGCTCGGTCGTCTCGTGCGACCCGTGGAGCGACGCCATGCTCGACACTTCGGCCGAAAACTGGACGAGCAGATATTCCACCACGGCCGCGGGCAGGCGTCCCAGCTGCGACATGGCCGAGGACAGTTCCTTCACCTCCTCGACCGACAGGCTTTCCCAGATCGGCGCGCCATG
>DBAW01000061.1 GCA_002291855.1 Sphingomonas sp. UBA1000 | reverse complement strand
ACGGGATGCGCCAGCCCCAGGCATTCCACGCCGCCTCGCCCAGCGCCGCCTCGGTCGCCAGCACCACGGCCAATGACAGGATGAAACCGCCGGCCACCGATCCCTGGATGAAGCTGGTGTAGAAGCCGCGCCGCGCGGCGCTGGCATGTTCGGCGACATAGATCGCCGCGCCGCCATATTCGCCGCCCAGCGCCAGCCCCTGCACGACGCGCAGGAGCAGCAGGATCACCGGCGCTGCCACCCCGATGGTCGCGGCCGACGGCACCATGCCGACCGCCGCCGTCGCCAGCCCCATCAGCGTGATGGTGACGAGGAAGGTGTATTTGCGCCCCAGCCGGTCGCCCAGATAGCCGAACAGCACCGCGCCCAGCGGCCGGACGCCGAAGCCGACGGCAAAGCCCGCCAGCGCGAGCAGCAGCTGCGCGACCTCGCTGTCGGCGGGAAAGAAGGTGCGCCCGATGATCGCGGCCAGCGTGCCGTAGATGAAGAAATCATACCATTCGAACACGGTGCCGAGCGCGGAGGCGGTGATCACCAGCCGCACATCGCTGGTGCTCAGTTCCTCCGCCGGTCGGGCTGCCAGGCTTGCCACGCGGTTTATCCCCCCTGTCCCACTGCTTGTCGCTTTGCCCATCTGCTAAAGGGGGTTGCGGTTCAGAACAACCGCCCACCGTCCGGAACGGGCTGGTCGGGGGCGATCAGCACCACCGCCCCCTCGGCATCGGGCAGGCCGAGCGTCAGCACGTCCGACATCATCGGGCCGATCTGGCGCGGGGGAAAGTTGACCACCGCCAGCACCTGCCGGCCGATCAGCTGCTCCGGGGTGTAATGGCGGGTGATCTGCGCGCTCGATTTCTTCCGCCCCAGCTGGGGGCCGAAATCGATGACCAGCCGGAGCGCGGGCTTGCGTGCTTCGGGAAACGGCTCGGCGGAAACGATGGTGCCGACGCGGATGTCGACGCGTTCGAAATCGTCCCAGGCGATCATCATGGCGGCCCCGAAGCAGCGGGTGCGGCGGCATCATGGCCAGCCGCGTCAGGGTTGGCCGGGCCGCAGCATGTCGTGCGCGGCCCGGCCCCTTGCGTCACTTGGCGGGCTTGACGAACTTGAGCGTCATCCGGTCGCTCTCGCCGATCGCGGCATAGCGGGCGCGGTCGGTGTCGCCTTCGGCAAAGCTTGGCGGCAGCGTCCACACGCCCTTGGGATAATCGGCGGTGTCCTTGGGATTGGCATTGGCCTCGGACGCACCGGCAAAGCGGAAACCGGCGGCTTCGGCAAGGCGGCGGACGGTCGAGGTCTTCAGATAACCGCTCGACTGTTCGCGCGCCGCATCCGCCGTCTCGGGCAGCCGGTGCTCGACAATGCCCAGCACGCCGCCCGGCTTCAGCATCTCGAACATCTCGCGGAACGCCTTTTCGGCATAATCGGCTTTGGCCGGATCGCCCGAACCCATCCGCCAGTTATGCACGTTGCGGAACGTCAGCACGACATCGGCGGTGCCGGGCGCAACCGGGGTGCCGCCCAGAAAGCCCGGAAAGCTCGCCTGGCCGACCTTGCCGTAAAGCGCGGCGTCGGTGGCGAGGAACTTGGCATAACGGTCGGCCGCGCGCAGCGGCTGCGCCCCGATCAGCTTGCCCTTGGCCGCCAGATAGGGGGCCAGGATCTCGCTATACCAGCCGCCCATCGGCCAGATTTCGACCACCGTGTCGGTCGGCTTCACGCCGAAAAAGCTCAGCGTCTCGACCGGGTGGCGATATTGGTCGCGCGCGCGGTTGGCGGCGCTGCGGTGCGCGCCCGCCGCCGCCTGTTCCAGCGCCTTGCGCTCCACGCCCGCTTTGGCCGCGGCCCCGGCCATGGTCGCTCCGGCCCCGCCAAGGGCAACGGCCGCAAGCAGGGCCGCGATGATCTTCGCACGCATCGGCATTCCTCCATTATCGCTGTGCGGCCGACATTGGTGTCTGGCCATGACAGTTGCAAGGCGGGCCGGTGCGGTTTGTCGGTCAGCGCATCCTTTGGTCGAAAAACGCCCAGGCTTCCTCGGCGAACTCGATGTCGCGATTCTGCGGCGCGGTGTCGGCATCCTGGCGCACCGACAGGCTTGGCACCTTGTGGCCGCCGCCGTCGAGCCGCCACCAGATCACCGGGGCGGTGCCGGCATAGACATGTTCGACCGCCGGGCCGCCATCGCTGGTATCGCGGTCGACCGTGCGGATGACCGGCGTGACGCCGGCAAGCGCGTTGATCGCCAGAAACCGGTCGCGCGTCGCCACCGCCGAAATCACCCGCCCGCGCACGCACAGCGGCGCATCGGCAACACAGCCGCCCGGATAGGGCATCAGCACCGTATCCCCGGTCGCCATCGTCATCAGCGCGGGCACCGCGCGCTGCGGCCCCGATGTGCACAGCCCCGCTTCCGGCCGCTCGGGCAGCTGCCCCGCCGAAGTGGCGATGCCGGCGATGCGGTCGGCGCGTTCAAAGGCGTAGCGGAAGGTCATCAGCGCGCCATTGGAATGGCCGGTCATGAATACCGCCCCCGCGCCCAGCCCCAGCTCGCTTTGCAGCCGGGCGATCAGCGCGTCGAGAAAGGCGGTGTCGCGCGCCTGTTCCTCCACCGCCGGGGCGTCGCTGCGGCAGTCGTTCCAGTTGCCGTCAATCGCGCTGGGATAGACGGCGGCAAAGCCGGCCCGGTCGGCGACCGTGCGGAACACCGACTGGGCGGACTGGGTGGCCGCGTTCAGCCCGCTGCCGCCGCCGCCATGCAGCACCAGCACCAGCGCGCGCGGCCGCCCGGTCGGCGGCATATGGACCAGAAAGCTGCGCTCGACCCCGTCGACGCGGATCGTCGCCGCGCTCAGCCCGGCCGGATAGGGGGCAGGCGACGGGGCCGGTGTCGGC
>DBAW01000186.1:3367-8056 GCA_002291855.1 Sphingomonas sp. UBA1000 | reverse complement strand
GGCGGCGCTGGCGGCGGCGGACGGGGTGGGCGCGCTGCTGCATCTGGCCGGGGCCGACCGGGTGCCCGCGCCCGCAGTCCCCGTCATCCTGCCGGTCACCGTCTATGCATCGGAGGCGGTCGATCCGCCGCCGCCGCTGCCGGCGGGGCCGCATCTGGCGCTGCTCCATTCGCCGCGCGCCGCGCGCCATTACCGGGCGCTGGTCGCCCCCGATGGCACGATGCCCGCCCGGCACAGCATCGCCGCGATCAGCCCCGCCGTGGCGGCGGCGGCCGGGCCGGGCTGGCGCGCGGTCGGCATCGCGGCGGAGAGTGATGATGACGCGCTGCTGGCGGTCGCCGCGCGTCTGTGTCAGGGATGATCGCATGACCAACGGGTTCGATTCACTGGATGGCGGGCCGCGCCCGGTGCCGCGCCGGTCCGGCGCGTGGCTGATCGGCATGGTCGCCTTTCTGGGCGGGCTGGCGCTGGCGGTATGGGCGCTGAGCAGCTGGCCGGCCGCGCGCGACATGCTGGCCATCGAAACCGGGCCGCCGCCGCGCACCGCCGCGCCGCCCCCCGTCCAGCCGGTCGCCGCACCGCCTGCGGCCCCCGTGCCGGCGCTCGATTCCGCGCTGGCCGCCTCGCTCGACGGGCGGGTGAGCGAGATCGAACTGCGCATCGACCGGGTGGCCGAACGCGCCAATGCCGCCGGGGCCAATGCCGCGCGCGCCGAAGGGCTGCTGATCGCCTTTGCCGCGCGCCGCGCGATCGATCGCGGGCTGGGGCTTGGCTATATCGAGGCCGAGCTGCGCAGCCGCTTCGGCGCGGCCCAGCCCCAGGCGGTGGCGCTGGTGGTCGACGCCGCGCGCCAGCCGGTGACGCTTGAAGACCTGCAATTGGGGCTGGACGATCTCGCCCCGGCGCTGACCAGCGGGGTCGACAGCCAGGGCTGGTGGACGGCGCTGCGCCGCGAGCTGGGCGGGCTGATCGTGATCCGCAAGGCCGGCACGCCATCGACAGAACCGGCGGAGCGGCTGCGCCATGCCCGGCGGCTGCTCGCGGGCGGCCAGGTCGACAAGGCGATGGTCGAAATCGCCCGCCTGCCCGGCCGCAGCGAGGCCGCGAACTGGCTGGCCGCCGCGCGGCGCTATGTCCGCACGCGCCAGGCGCTGGATGTGCTGGAAACGAGCGCGATCCTGCAACCGCGCGGCCCGGCGGCCCCGCCGCCGCTGCTGCCCGAACCGGCGCCCGCGCGCTAAGGCCGCGCCAATGGCCTATTCGGTCAAGGAACTGTTCTATACATTGCAGGGCGAAGGCCGGAATGCCGGGCGCCCGGCGGTGTTCTGCCGCTTTGCCGGCTGCAACCTGTGGAGCGGCCGGGAGGCCGACCGGGCGAGCGCCGTCTGCCGCTTCTGCGACACCGATTTCGTCGGCACCGACGGCGATGGCGGCGGGCGCTTTGCCGATGCCGACGCGCTGGCCGGGGCTGTCGCCGCTGCCTGGCGCGGTGCCGGCGGCCAGCCGCTGGTGGTGATGACCGGGGGGGAACCGCTGCTCCAGCTCGATCCGCCGCTGATCGACGCGCTGCACGCGCGCGGCTTCGAGATTGCAGTCGAGACCAACGGCACCATCGCGCCGCCGCCGGGCATCGACTGGCTGTGCGTCAGCCCGAAGTCGACGGCCGCACTCGCGGTCAGCTCGGGCGATGAGCTGAAGCTCGTCTATCCCCAGGCCGATGCCCCGCCCGAGCGGTTCGCCGGGCTGGATTTCCGCCATTTCCTGCTCCAGCCAATGGACGGGCCGGATGTCGCCGCCAACACCCGCGCGGCGATCGCCTATTGCCTCGATCATCCATGCTGGCGGCTGTCGGTCCAGACCCACAAGCAGCTAGGCATCCGCTAGCGCGGTTTCCGATCCGAATAGATCGGAAACCGCTCCAGACCTTTGATTTGCCGTATTTTCCGATCCCCGATCAGTCGGCAAACACCGGCGCGCGCTTCTGCATATTGGCCATCACCGCCTCGACCTGATTGGGGCGGCGGATGACCCCGGCCTGCTCGACGCTTTCGGCGACCAGCAGCGGTTCGGGGTCGCCGCCGGCGGCATTGTAGAGCCGCTTGGCCGCGCGCATCGCTTCGGGATTGCGGCCCGCAATCGCCTGCGCCAGCGCCATCGCCTCGGCATGGGGATCATCGGCCAGCCGGGTGACGAAGCCGAGCGCCTGCCCCTCCGCGCCCGAAAACTCGCGCGCGGTATAGGTCAGCTCGCGCAGCACATCGTCGCGCACCAGCGTGCGCCACAGCGCGATCCCCGCCATGTCAGGCACCAGCCCCCATTTCATTTCCATGATCGACAGCCGCGCATCGGGCCGGGCGATGCGGATATCGGCCCCCGACATGATCTGGCAGCCGCCGCCAAAGGCGATGCCCGACACCGCCGCGATCACCGGCACCGGCAGTGCGCGCCAGCCCCAGGCGACATGCTGGAAGATGTTGGCCGGGCCATGGGTGCGCTGGGTCAGGTCAGCGCCCCCGCCCAGTGCCGCGCTCGCCCCGCCCGAGGCCATGCTCGCCATGTCGAGGCCGGCGCAAAAGGCGCGCCCTTCGCCCGACAGCACCACGGCGCGCAGGCTGGGCATCGCCGCCAGTTCGGCAAGCGCCGCCTCGATCCCGGCGAACATCTCGGGATCGAGCGCATTGAGCTTGTCGGGCCGGTTCAGCCGGACATCGGCCACACCATCGGCCAGGGCAATCGTGACACGGTCGGACATTGGCATTCCTCTCAGCGACCGGGGCCTGTCCGGCCCCCTTTCTGCGTCTGTTTGGATAGCCCCGGAGCTCATGCCTGCTCAACGGCAGAAATGCAGGAAGCCGCAATGGGGACTGTATTGCCGGATCAACGCCGGATCGGGGCGCATCACATTCCATCTTCGATCAGCAGGTCAAATCTTTACGATCAACAGTTGTTTTGCGGCTAAATGTGCGCTCCTGCTTGGCGCGAGAACTGTTCGTAAACATTCTTCAGCGCATTTCTTTATTGCCGTAGTTAACAATATTCGGCTCCAGCATAAGGCGCTGCAAATTTATTGCGGATCGACCTGCACAACCCCCGCGCCCTCTATAACGGGAGGGCCGGGCTGCCCCGGCATGGACCCCTGAAGCCGGAGAAGCATGTGCGACGCCTTCGTTCCCAGTTCCTGCTCGCCACCATCTTGAGCGGTTTTGCCGCAGGAACGGGCACCGCCCATGCCGCACCGGCCGCGACGCCGTTCATGTCGGTCGGGTTCGAGGACAACAGCCTGACCGGCTGGACGACCGGGGGCGGCGTGACGCTGGTCGGCTCCGACCAGCTGAGCCTGGGCGGCACCAACTTCGAGATTGGCGCGCGCGGGAACTTCATGGCGCGCATCCTGCCCAACAACTCGGCAATCGACCGTTCGGGTGCCGAAGCGCTGCTCGGCCTGAGCGCGGGCAGCATCGCCGCCGCCGGCGCGCCGGGCTTTGCCGCCTCGACCAATTTCGGGTTGATGACCCGGACGTTCACTCTTGCCGCCGGCACCTACAGCTTTGGCTGGTCCTATGCCGCGCAGGATTATGATCCGTTCGACGACGGCGTGTTCTTCTCGCTTGTCGGCACCGGCGTCCAGCGCATCAATGTGCTCGCCGGCAACATCAGCGGCCAGCCGGACACGGTGATCGTCGGCACCTATGGGTCGACGCCCTGGCGGCTCGCCACCTTCACCATCGATGTCACGGGAACCTATCAGCTGGGCTTCGGGGCGTTCAACAACCGCGATACGGGCGTCGATCCGGTGCTGTTCCTCGACGACGGCCTCGGCTTTCTGAGTGCGAACGGGGTGCCGGTCGCCCCGGTCGGTCCCGCCCCCGGGCCGGGCACGGTCGACAACAGCCAGCCGAACTTCCCGGTGTCGCAGATCGGCAGCGGCGTGCAGCCGGTGATGGATGGCGGCACCCTGCTCGTCGATGCCGCCGGCACGGTGACGGCGGCGATCACGATCAACGGGGCCGGTGGCACGATCGACACCAACGGGCTGGACGCGACCTTTTCCGGCGATCTGAGCGGTGCCGGCGGCCTTACCAAGACGGGCGCAGGCACGCTGACCCTGACCGGGGCCAACAGCTATCAGGGCGGCACGACGATCGCGGACGGGCGTCTCATCGCGTCCACCGGGGCCATTGTCGGCGATGTCGTCAACAATGCGGTGTTCGAACTGGCGCAGGCGAGCGACGGCACGTTCGCGGGCGCGATCAGCGGCACGGGCCAGCTGGTCAAGTCCGGCACCGGCACGCTGACGCTGACCGGCAGCAACACCCATCAGGGCGGCACCAGCATCGAGGCCGGGCGTCTGGTCGCCTCGACGTCGACGCTCTCCGGCGACGTGACCAACAATAGCGTGTTCGAACTCGCCCAGACCGGCAACGGCACCTTTGCCGGCGCGATCAGCGGCACGGGCCAGCTGGTGAAGTCGGGCGCGGGCACGCTGACGCTGACCGGGACGAACACCCATCAGGGTGGCACCAGCATCGAAGCCGGGCGTCTCGTCGCTTCGACGTCGACGCTTTCCGGCGACGTCACCAACAACGGCGTGTTCGAACTCGCCCAGACCGGAAACGGCACCTTCGCCGGTGCGATCAGCGGCACGGGCCAGCTGGTCAAGTCCGGCGCGGGCACGCTGACGCTGACCGG
>DBAW01000186.1:2836-3041 GCA_002291855.1 Sphingomonas sp. UBA1000 | reverse complement strand
ACGCTGACCGGCGCGAACACCCATCAGGGCGGCACCAGCATCGAGGCCGGGCGTCTGGTCGCTTCGACCGCAACGCTGTCGGGCAATGTGACCAACAATAGCGTGTTCGAACTGGCGCAGACCGGCAATGGCAGCTTTGCCGGCGCGATCAGCGGCAGCGGCCAGCTGGTCAAGTCCGGCGCAGGCACGCTGACGCTGACCGGCG
>DBAW01000186.1:0-2489 GCA_002291855.1 Sphingomonas sp. UBA1000 | reverse complement strand
TGACGCTGACCGGCGCGAACACACATCAGGGCGGCACCAGCATCGAGGCCGGGCGTCTCGTCGCGTCGACGTCGACGCTGTCGGGCAATGTGACCAACAACGGCGTCTTCGAACTCGCCCAGACCGGCAATGGCAGCTTCGCGGGCGCGATCAGCGGCACGGGCCAGCTGGTGAAGTCGGGCACCGGCACGCTGACGCTCACTGGCAGCAACACCCATCAGGGCGGCACCAGCATCGAAGCCGGGCGTCTCGTCGCTTCGACGTCGACGCTCTCCGGCAACGTCACCAACAATGGCGTCTTCGAACTTGCCCAGACCGGCAATGGCAGCTTTGCCGGCGCGATCAGCGGCAGCGGCCAGCTGGTCAAGTCCGGCACCGGCACGCTGACGCTGACCGGGACGAACACCCATCAGGGCGGCACCAGCATCGAGGCCGGGCGTCTCGTCGCCTCGACGTCGACGCTCTCCGGCAACGTCACCAACAATGGCGTGTTCGAACTCGCCCAGACCGGCAACGGCAGCTTTGCCGGCGCGATCAGCGGCAGCGGCCAGCTGGTCAAGTCGGGCGCGGGCACGCTGACGCTCACCGGGGCCAATGCGGGTCTCAACCTCGCAGTCAATGAAGGCGTGGTCGAGGCGGCGTCGCAGCAGGCGCTGGGCACGACCGGCGGCGCGATCACGCTCAGCGCGAACACGGCGCTGCGTGCGGGATCCAATCTGGTCATCAGCCAGGCCGTCGGCGTCGCGGGCGGTGCGGCACGGATCGACACCGGCGTCCATGAAGTCACGCTGTCGGGCGGGGCGAACGGCAATGCGTGCCTGACCAAGACCGGCACCGGACGGCTGGTGTTCGCGGCCCCGGCCGGGAACGCGATCGGTGCCTGTGTCGAGCAGGGCGCGGCGCGGTTCAACAGCAGCTTTGCAGGCAATGTGTTCGTCGAGGCCAATGGCCGGGCGGAAGGTAGCGGCCAGATCGCCGGCAATATCGAAGTGCGCGGCACGCTCGCGCCCGGCAATTCGCCGGGGGTGCTTACCGTGAATGGCAGCGTCACCCAGTTTGCCGGCAGCACGCTGGCCATCGACATCGATGGCGCGCGGCCGGGCAATGGCGCGGGCTTCCACGACCAGATCAATCTGGTCGGTGCCGGATCGGTGTTCACCGCGGCCGGCAGCGTCGCGCCGATCCTGCGCGGCATCACCGGTGCGGCGAACAATGATTTCACCCCCGAAATCGGCCAGACGTTCGAAATCGTCACCGCGCAGGGCGGCATTGCCGGCCGGTTCGACACCATTGCCCAGCCTGCCGCCGGACTGCCGGGCAACAGCCGGTTCGACATCATCTATCGCCGCAATGCGATCCTGCTGGCCGTCACCCCGGGCAGCTATGCCGCGCTGATGAGCCCGAGCGGCATCCGCAACCGCGTGGCGGCGGGGACGGCGCTCGACACGCTGCGCGACACGGCGGGCGGCACGCCGGCGGCAACGACGCTGTTCGCCGGGCTGGCCGGCCTGAATGGCGCCGCGCTCGGCACCACGATCGAGCAGCTAGCCGGCGGCGTGCATGCTTCTGCGGTCGATGCCACGCTGGCGGGTCTGCGGGGCGTGCGCGGCGATCTGATCGCCCGGATCGGCCGGAACGCCCCTGCGGGCGGCGCGGGCGGGCGGACGGGCCTGTGGGGCAATGTCCGCGGCCAGCAGCTCGATGTCGGGCAGGACCGGACAAGCGCGGGCTACCGCGTCAACGGGCTGGCCTTTGCCGCGGGCGCAGATCGCCGGCTGAGCGACGCCGTCACGGTCGGCCTCGCGGCCAGCTATGCCGAAAACGATCTTGCCCAGAATGGCTTCGGCACCGGCAGCACCCGCAGCTACCACGCCCATGGCTATGGCAGCTGGCAGGGTCGCCGCGCCTATGTCGCGGCGGCGGCGAGCATCGGCATCGACGATTATGCGATCAACCGCACGGTCGCGCTGATCGATGGCGGGGCGCGGATGCGCGCCGACACCGACGGCGTGTCGCTGGGCTTCGATGTCGAGGCCGGCTATGCGCTGACGACCGGCAAGGTCGCGGTGACGCCGATCATCGGCGTCTCCTATGACCGGCTGACCCGTGACACGGTGTCCGAACGGGGCAATGCGGCGGTGGCGCTGCGTTTCGACGATGGCCGGCGCGAGGCCTTTGCCGGCAAGGCCGGGCTGCGCGCCGACACCGCGCTCGGCCAGGGCGACAGTGCGCTGCGCCTGTTCGGCCAGGCGATGGTCGAGCATCAGCTGGGGCGGACCGCGACGCGGCTGTCGCCGCTGCTGGCAGGGGTTTCGTTCACCAGCGCCGCCGCTTCGCCGGGACGCACCGCGGTGACCGGGGCCGCCGGCCTCACCGGCCGCATTGGCGAGCGGCTGAGCATCGATGTCGGCTATCAATATGCGCACTGGTCGAACGCCGATGCGCACAATGCCCAGGCCACGCTGCGCCTGAGCTGGTAAGCCGGCGCA
>DBAW01000114.1 GCA_002291855.1 Sphingomonas sp. UBA1000 | reverse complement strand
TGCGGGCCGGTGCCGCGACCAATCAAAGACACACGCCCATTCGGCGCAAGCACCACCAAAAAAACACCCCCTTTCCCCGCGCGGCGGGGAAAGGGGGAACATCCGATCAGCCGCGGCGGGTGCCGGTCATCGGGAAGCTGCCGAACGCGCCGGCGCTGACCTGCGCATTCAGCGTGTCGCCATCGACAGTGCCGGTGCAGGTGAGCGTCATCGGCATCGGCACCTTCATGTCCATCTTCCAGGTCAGGGTGTTGCCGTCGATCTTGCCGTCGGCGACCTCGAGGGTGCCGGTCGGGCCGGCATTGCTGCCGGTGAAGGTGTCACCATCGGTCTTGATCGTGAACACCGACTTCTGCTCACCCAGCGGCGACTTGGTGATGCAATCCCATTCGCCATCGATCTGCGACATTCTCTCTCTCCTTGAATCAGCTTATTGCGCGCCGGGCGCGGACCTGACCTCCACGGGCAGGCCGAGGCTGTCAAGCTGCGGCTTGACCCGCGCCGCCTCGCCGACGACGACCCAGACGAACTTGGACGGATCGAGCACGCCGCGGATCGCCTGATCCATCGCCGGGCCGGTCAGCGCGCGATATTTGGCGGCGACGGTTTCGTAATAATTGTCCGGCCGGCCGAACAGCACATTGGTCTGCATCGCGCCGAGCACGTCGCCACCGGTCTCGAAGCTGCCGGGCAGTTCGCGGACAAAGCCGTTGATCGTGCGCTGCGTTTCCTCGGCCGTGACGCCCTTGCTGGTCAGAAACTCCTCGAAATCCTGGCGCAGCGCGGCAATCGCCGCCCCGGTCTTGTCGGCCTGAACCGGGGCCGAGATCAGATAGGGGACGTTGTTGAGCAGCCGGTTGAAGCCGCCGCGCACGCCATAGGACCAGCCCTTGGTCTCGCGCAGGTCCATGTTGATGCGCGACAGGAAATTGCCGCCCAGCACATCATTGGCAGACAGCACCGGCAGCAGCTCGTCAGACCCTTTGAGCGAGGTCAGCTGCCCGGCATAGATCAGCGACTGGGGCGAGCCCGGCCGGTCGACCAGGATGATGCGCGGCTGCGGCACCGGCACGGCGGCGGTGAAATCCTTCACCCCGGCCGCGCCTTCGCCGCGCCAGCTGCCGAACCCGGCCTCGAGCGCATCGCGCACTTCGGCGAGCGGCCGGTCGGACACGACGAAGATCCGCGCCTTGTCGGGGCGCAACCAGGCGCGCTGGAACGCGATCAGATCGTCGCGGGTAAGCGCGGCGACGCGGGCGGGATCGCCGCTGCCGCTGGTCGGCTTGCCATAGGGATGGCCGGTGCCGAACAGCACCGGGGCCAGCGTGCGCTGGGCAAGGCCGCCGGGGCTTTTCAGCTCCTGCGCGATCCGGGCCAGCTGTTCGCCCTTCAGCCGCGCGACCTCGTCGGCGGCAAAGGCCGGGTTGCGGACGATATCGGCCAGCAGGTCGATCGACGGCCGCAGATTGGCCGACAGCGCGAACAGGCCGATATTGGTGCGATCAAGCGAGGCCGAGCTGGTGATGTTCGCGCCCAGCCGCTCCTTGGCCTCGGCGATCTGGATCGACGACCGGCTGGTCGTGCCTTCATCGAGCATGGCGAGCGTCAGCGCCTGCAGCCCCAGCCGGTCGGCCGGATCGGCGGCGACACCGGCGTCAAAGCTGATCGTCAGCTGGGTGACGGGAACGGCGCTGCGCGCGGCATAGACGATCTCGATCCCGTTCGACAGCGTGGCGCGCGTCACATCGGGGAAATCGAGATCGGCGATCTGGCCGACGGCAGGCGGGGTCGAACGGTCGACCGCCGCCAGCGGCAGCCGCGACGGCGCGGCCTGGGGCTGTTCGCCCTCGGCCGGGGCGCGGTAATAAGCGGGCGCAAAGGTCGCGCCGCTCACGCCCTTGGCCTCCTCATAGGCCTCGCGCTTGCCGGGGACGACCGACAGCGCATAGACCGGCCGGGTCAGCCATTTGCCCATCACGCTCTTCACCCGCGCCGGCGTCACCGCCGCATAGGCATTGAGCTGCTTCTTGTAGAAGGCCGGATCGCCGGCATAGAGCGCGCCTTCGGCCAGGGTCACCGCCTTGCCGCCGAACCCGCCGACCGATTCAAGCGCGGCGATCCGCCCCGACGCCTCGCGCGTCACCGCGCGCTGGACCTCGTCGGCGGTCGGGCCGCTGCGGATGAAATCGGCGATCAGCTGGTCGAGCTTGCGGCCGACCGCCTCGGCATCGACGCCCGGCTTCACATCGACCTGCACCTCGAAAAAGCCGAGCTGGGCGAATTGCTGATATTCGGCGCTCACCCGCACCGCATCGCGGTCGCGGCGGACCAGCGCATTGTCGAGCCGCGAACTGCCCAGCCCGCCCAGCACCACGGCGGCGACGTCGAGCGCCGGCGCGTCCTTGTCGGTCAGCCCCGGCACCGCCCATTGGCGGTAAAGCCGCGTCGTCGCGACATCGTCCTTCATCACCTCGTCAAGCCGGCTCTTGAGCGTCGGCACCGGGGCGGAGACGGCCTTTTGCTGCGGCCCGCGCGGGATGTCGCCGAAATATTTCTCGACCAGCGGCCGGGCGGTCGCCGCATCAATGTCCCCGGCCAGCACCAGCACGGCGTTGTTCGGGCCGTAATGGGTGCGGAACCAGGTCTTCACATCCTCAAGGCTCGCCGCATCCAGATCGGCCATCGAGCCGATGGTCGAATGGCCATAGGGATGATCAGCCGGGATCAGCGCCTTCAGCTGCGCATATTCGACCAGGCCGTAAGGCTGGTTGTCGCCCTGACGCTTTTCGTTCTGGACGACGCCGCGCTGGTTATCGAGCTTTTCCTGCGTCACCGCGCCGAGCAGATGGCCCATGCGGTCGCTTTCGAGGAACAGCACCCGCTCCAGCGCGGGGCCGGGCACGGTCTCGAAATAATTGGTGCGGTCAAACCAGGTGGTGCCGTTGAAATCGGTCGCGCCGATCTGCTGCAGCGGCTCGAAAAAATCGCCGGGCGCGTTTTCCGAGCCGTTGAACATCAGATGTTCGAACAGATGGGCAAAGCCGGTCTTGCCCTTGGGTTCATGCTTCGACCCAACATCATACCAGACCGAAACCGCGACGATCGGGGCCTTGCGGTCGGTGGACACGATCACCCGCAGCCCGTTGGCCAAAGTGAAGCTTTCATGCGGGATCGACACCGTGTCGACCAGCGCGGCGACGGGGGCCGCCTGCTGGGCGTAAAGCGCGGCCGGCTGCGCCGCCGAGGCGAGCAGAGCGGCGGCAAGCAGCATGAGACGGGTCGAGGAACGCTTGGTCTGGGCCATGAAGACTCCCTGGATGCGGACGGGCACCGGGTCAGCCCGGCGCCGGACGAGAACGAAACCGGGCGGCACAGGCCCGCGCATCGCGCGCGGACAGCGGCCGTCATCGCTTGCGATCCTAGCCGGGCCGCGCCGGAGGGCAAGGGGCGCAGCGGGTGGGCGGAACGCGCCCCGGCCCGGCGGCTTCGATCAACGGCCGACCGGCATCGACCAACTGCACCCGGCCCGGCGGCGGCGGCTGTCACAATGCTGGCGGGTGCGGCGGGGCTTGGGCTAGGCTTTGCGCGACAACAGCAGATTTCAGGGACAGGACATGCCGATCACACGCCTCGCTCTTGCCATGACCAGCGCCGCCGCGCTGGTCGCCGCCCTCGCCCCGGCCGCGGCCGCCGAACCCGAGTTCACCGCCCAGCGGTTCCGCAGCCATGTCGATTTCCTGGCGAGCGACCTGCTCGAAGGGCGCGACACCGGCTCGCGCGGCTATGACATTGCCGCGTCCTATGTCGCCAACCAGTTTGCCGGGCTGGGGCTGGTGCCAGCGGGCGGCGGCACCGCCACGCCGGGCTGGTATCAGAGCGTGCCGTTCGTCACCGCGACCCGCGCCGCCCCGCCGACGCTCAAGATCGGCGGCGTCAGCTTTGACGGCGCGACGCAAGCGGCGATCGGGCCGAGCCCGCTGGCCGAGGCGCAGCAGCTGACCGCGCAGGCGGTGTTTGTCGGCTTCGGCCTCGACGCGCCGGCCGCCGGGTTCGACGATTATCGCGGCCTCGACGTGCGCGGCAAATATGTCGTCGTTCTCGCCGGGTCGCCCAAGGGCACGCCGAGCGAGATCGGCGCGCATCTGAACTCGATGAAGGCGCGCTTTGCCCAGGATCGCGGCGCGCGCGGTATCATCACCCTGCGCACGCTGGCCGATCAGAAGCGCTATGGCTTCGACGTGCTCACCCACCGCGCGGGCGAAAAGTCGATCGGCTGGGCGCAGGCCGATGGCAAGGCCTTTGCGCTGGCTCCCGGCATCGAAGTGACGGCGACGCTCGACACCGCCCCGGCCGAAGCGCTGTTCGCCGGCGCGCGCCGGACGCTGGCCGAGGTGCTGGCCGAGGCCGACAAGGAAGGCGGCCGTCCGCGCGGCTTCGCGCTCAAGCCCGAAGTGTCGATCTCGCGCCAGACCAGCCTCGGCACGCTGTCGAGCAGGAATGTGATCGGCATGATCCCCGGCTCCGATCCGGCGCTGGCGAACGAATATGTGCTGCTGACCGCGCATCTCGACCATGTCGGCACCGATCCGACGCGCAAGGGCGACCAGATTTTCAACGGCGCGATGGACAATGCGACCGGCGTCGCCACGCTGCTCGAGGTGGCGCGCGCCTTTGCGACCAGCGGGGTCAAGCCGCGCCGGCCGATCCTGCTCGCCGCGCTGACCGCCGAGGAAAAGGGGCTGCTGGGCGCGGAATATCTCGCCAAGCACCCGGTCGTCCCCGGCAAGGTTGTGGGCGTCGTCAACTTCGACATGCCGGTGCTGCTCTATGACTTCACCGATGTCATCGCCTTTGGCGCCAATCATTCGACGCTGGGTGACGCCGTTGCCCGCGCCGGCAGCACGCTCGGCATCGCGCTCAGCCCCGATCCGCTGCCGCAGGAAGGGCTGTTCACCCGCTCCGACCACTATAAATTCGTGCGCGAGGGCATTCCTTCCGTGTTCCTGATGACCGGCTTCGGCAATGGCGGCGACAAGCAGTTCACCAGCTTCCTCGCCACCCATTACCACAAGGTCAGCGACAGCCCGGCGCTGCCGATCGACTGGGCGGCCGGCGCGAAGTTTGCGAAGATCAACTATCTGATCGCGCGCGAAATCGCCGATGCGCCGGCCGCGCCGGCCTGGAAGGCGGACAGCTTTTTCAAGCCCGCCGCCTCTGCCCGTTAAGCAGCGGCCGACCGCCGGGGCGCGCGCCATGGTCGCGCGCCCCGGTTGAGCGGGCCGGTCGAGCGGGCCGGCCGCGCTCCGGATCAGTCCCTATTTTTCGCCGCCGCGCGCGCCGCCAGCATGGCGCCCTCACCATCTTGTGTTGCCAAATAGCAACACTACATGTGTCTTCAGGGATCTGACAGGGGCCGATATGAACCTCGACACATTCACCGACCGGGCCAAGGGCTTTCTCCAGGCCGCGCAGACCATCGCCATCCGGCTGAGCCATCAGCGCATCACGCCCGAACATCTGCTCAAGGCACTGCTCGACGACAAGGAAGGCATGGCCGCCGGGCTGATCCGCACGGCGGGCGGCGATCCGGCGCTGGCGCTTGCCGAAACCGATGCCGCGCTGGCGAAGCTGCCGGCCGTGTCGGGATCGGGCGCGCAGGCGACGCCGGGGCTGGACAATGATGCGGTGCGCGTGCTCGACCAGGCCGAACAGGTCGCCAAAAAGGCCGGCGACAGCTTCGTCACCGTCGAACGGCTGCTGCTCGCCCTTGCCTTGTCGACGACCACGGCGGCGGGCAAGGCGCTCGCCAAGGCGGGCGTCGGGGCCGAGGCGCTCAACACCGCAATCACCAATCTGCGCGGCGGGCGCAGCGCCGACAGTGCATCGGCCGAAGACCGGTATGATGCGCTGAAGAAGTTCGCCCGCGACCTGACCGAGGCGGCGCGCGAGGGCAAGCTCGACCCGGTGATCGGCCGCGACGAGGAAATCCGCCGCACGATCCAGATCCTCGCCCGCCGGACCAAGAATAACCCGGTGCTGATCGGCGAGCCGGGCACCGGCAAGACCGCGATTGCCGAGGGGCTGGCGCTGCGCATCGCCAATGGCGACGTGCCCGACGGGATCAAGGACCGGCTGCTGATGGCGCTCGACATGGGCGCGCTGATCGCCGGGGCCAAATATCGCGGCGAGTTCGAGGAACGGCTGAAGGGCGTGCTCGACGAGGTGCGCCAGGCCGAAGGCGACATCATCCTGTTCATCGATGAAATGCACACGCTGATCGGCGCGGGCAAATCGGAAGGCGCGATGGATGCGGGCAATCTGCTCAAGCCCGCGCTGGCGCGCGGCGAGCTGCACTGCATCGGCGCGACCACGCTCGATGAATATCGCAAATATGTCGAAAAGGACCCGGCGTTGCAGCGGCGTTTCCAGCCGGTGTTCGTCGATGAGCCGACGGTCGAGGACACGATCTCGATCCTGCGCGGGCTGAAGGAGAAATATGAGCTGCACCACGGGGTGCGGATCACCGACAGCGCCATCGTCGCGGCGGCGACGCTGTCCAACCGTTACATCACCGACCGGTTTCTGCCCGACAAGGCGATCGACCTGATGGACGAGGCCGCATCGCGGCTGCGCATGGAGGTGGAGAGCAAGCCCGAGGAGATCGAGACGCTCGACCGGCGCATCATCCAGCTGAAGATCGAGCGCGAGGCGCTGAAGAAGGAAAGCGACCAGGCCTCGCGCGACCGGCTGACGGCGCTGGAGGAGGAGCTGGCCGGGCTGGAACGCCAATCGGCCGATCTGACCGGCCGCTGGCAGGCGGAAAAGGAAAAGATCGCCGGCGAGGCGCGGATCAAGGAGCAGCTCGATCAGGCGCGGCTGCAGCTTGAACAGGCGCAGCGCGCCGGCGACCTCGCCCGTGCCGGCGAGCTGAGCTACGGCATCATTCCCGGGCTGGAAAAGCAGCTGGCCGATGCCCAGTCAGCCGCCGCCGGGGCGATGCTGCGCGAGGAAGTGACCGCCGACGACATTGCCGGCGTCGTGTCGCGCTGGACCGGGATTCCGGTCGACCGGATGCTGGAGGGCGAGCGCGAAAAGCTGCTGCAGATGGAACAGATGCTGGCGAAGCGGGTGATCGGCCAGGCCGATGCGGTGCGCGCGGTGTCGACCGCCGTGCGCCGCGCGCGCGCCGGGCTGCAGGATCCCAACCGCCCGCTCGGCTCGTTCCTGTTCCTCGGCCCGACCGGCGTCGGCAAGACCGA
>DBAW01000067.1:489-6520 GCA_002291855.1 Sphingomonas sp. UBA1000 | reverse complement strand
CTTGATCAGTTCCAGATACCAGTCGCAGAACCGGTCCCAGACAAAGTGATAGATGGTGTTCGCCGCCTCGTCATAACGCAGCCCGGCCAGCGCCTGATCGAGCGCGGCGACGGTCGCGCGCACTTCGCCGACGATCCAGCGATTGACCGGCAGGGTGGCGGGCGGCGGCACCGGCGACGACGACGCGCCGATGCCGTTCGCCTGCGCGAAGCGGGCGGCGTTCCACAGCTTGGTCGCGAAGTTGCGATAGCCCTCGACCCGCCGTTCATCGAGCTTCACGTCGCGGCCCTGGCTTTCCATCGCCGCCAGCGTGAAACGCAGCGCATCGGCGCCGTAACGCTCGATCAGGCCCAGCGGATCGACGGTATTGCCCTTGGACTTTGACATTTTCGACCCGTCGGCCGCGCGCACCAGCCCGTGCAGATACAGCGTGCGGAACGGCACTTCGCACATGAAATGCAGCCCCTGCATGATCATCCGCGCATCCCAGAAGAACAGGATGTCGAAGCCCGAAATCAGCACGTCATTGGGATAATGGCGGGCCAGCCTTTCGCTCTGATCGGGCCAGCCCAGCGTGCCGAACGGCCACAAGGCCGAGGAGAACCAGGTGTCGAGGACGTCAGCATCGCGGGTCAGCACGACATCGGGGCCGATCGCCGCCCGCGCCTGCGCCAGCGCCTCATCCTCGGTTTCGGCGACGAACACCTGCCCGTCGGGCGCGAACCATGCCGGGATGCGATGCCCCCACCACAGCTGGCGCGACACGCACCAGGGCTGGATGTTCTCCATCCAGTTGAAATAGGTCTTGGCCCAGCTTTCGGGCACGACCCTGATCGCGCCGGAACGCACCGCCTCGATCGCCGGCTGGGCCAGCGTCTTGGCATCGACATACCATTGGTCGGTCAGCCAGGGTTCGATGACCACGCCCGAACGGTCGCCATAGGGCGTCTGGATCACCCGGTCCTCGACCTTGTCGAGCAGCCCTTCGGCCTCGATCAGTTCGACGACGCGGCGGCGCGCGGCAAACCGGTCCAGCCCGATCAGTTCGTCCGGCACCAGATTGTCGGCGGTCTGCACGATCCGCGCCTCGGCATCGAGCATGTTGAGCATGTCCGCCGCCTTGAAACCGGCGCGCACGCCGACTTCGAAGTCGTTGAAATCATGCCCCGGCGTGATCTTGACCGCACCCGACCCCAGCTCGGGATCGGCATGTTCGTCGGCCACGATCGGGATCAGCCGGCCGGTGATCGGCAGCCGCACCTGCCGCCCGATCAGCGCGGTGTAGCGCGGATCCTCGGGATGGACGGCGACCGCCATGTCGGCAAGCATCGTCTCAGGCCGGGTGGTGGCGACCATGATATGGCCCGACCCGTCGGCCAGCGGATAGCGCAGATGCCAGAAGTGGCCCTGCACCTCGCGCGTCTCGACCTCCAGATCGGAAATCGCGGTGCCAAGTTTCGGATCCCAGTTGACCAGCCTCTTGTCGCGGTAGATCAGCCCCTGACGATACAGGTCGACAAACACCTTGAGGACGGCGCGGCTAAAGCCTTCGTCCATCGTGAAGCGTTCCTGCGCCCAGTCGCACGACGCGCCCAGCCGGCGGAGCTGGCGGGTGATCTGGCCGCCGCTTTCTTCCTTCCAGCGCCAGACCCGCTCGACAAACGCCTCGCGGGTGAAATCGGTGCGCTTTTCCCCGGCGGCGTTCATCTGCCGCTCGACCACCATCTGGGTGGCGATGCCGGCATGATCGGTGCCGACCACCCACAGCGCGTCGCGCCCCATCAGCCGGGCATGGCGGATCAGAATGTCCTGCAACGTGTTGTCGAGCGCATGGCCGATATGCAGCGAGCCGGTGACGTTGGGCGGCGGAATGACGATCGTGAACGGCTCGGCATCGGGACGCGCGGGCCGGAACAGGCCGCTGCCTTCCCAGTGCGGATACCATTTCGCCTCGATGGCGGCGGGATCGAAAGTCTTGGCAAGCTCGCTCATGCACCGGCCTTAACCCGATCCGCCCCCTGTCTGGCAAGGGCGGCCGGAGAAAGAGGAGGCGAGACGGCTGCGGGTCAGATGCCCCGGCCGCTGATCCGCGCGACTTCGCGCGCGACGGCTGCATTGACGATTTCGGGCAGCCGCGCGTCGAGCCAGTCCTTGAGCATCGGGCGCAGCATTTCGCGCACCAGCGCTTCAAGCGTCAGATCGCCCGCCCCGCCTTCGGGCCGCACCACCATGCGCGACAAGGCAGCGAGCGCCTGCCGGCTCGCCTCGGCAGCGCTGGTCGAGATCAGTTCGTCGGCGGTCGAGGTGATCGCGCTGACCGTGGCGATGCCGCCTGTCTCGGGCGCAGGCGGCGCGGCATAAGCCGGCGCAGCGTCCGCCGGCACGTCGCCCGCCGGCTGGGGATCGACCAGCGCGGAATGGAGCGGCCCGGCGGCAAAGGCCGGAATGCCCCCCGCCCCGCCAACCGGATCGGTGAGTTCGAGCACATCGGGATCATCGCCCTGGGGCGGGGCATCGGCGGCGCTGCCATGCCCGTCGGCCGCGGACGCGGACCGGATGCGGCGACCGCGCGCGGTGCCGTCACTGTCCTCGGCAATGATGCGTTTGATGGACGAGAGAATCTCTTCCATCGAAGGTTCGGTGCCGCCCTGCGCCATCATCAACCCCGCGCCATCATGGTCCCCGCACGCCCCCCGATCAGCCATAATGACGCGCCTGCGCCATCAGCCGGACGCCGCTCGGCGGCTTTACTGCGGGGCGCGGGTGGTTTCCGGGTTTTGCGCAGGCGTGTCAACGGTGCGGGTGGTCTGCGCGGTCGGATCGGCCGGGGCCTCGAAATCCCAGATCCGGTCGCGGACGCGTTCGTAATTGACCGCCGGATCGTAAAGCACGACGCCCTCAAGGTTCAGGTCGCGCGCCTCGGCCTGCCCCATCGCCGCCAGCAGCGAGAAGGCGGCGACATAGGCGTTGCGCCGCGCCGTCACCAGCTGCACCCGCGCGTTGAGCAGCTCCTGCTCGGCATTCAGCACCTCGATGATCGTGCGGTTGCCGACGCTGTTTTCGGCCCGCACGCCTTCGAGCGACAAGGTGTTGGCATCAACGGCGGTCTGCGCGGCGCGGATCACGTCCTGCGCGGCGCGCCAGCTGGCAAAGGCCGCACGGGCCTGCTGGACGACATTGCGCTCGGTCTCGATCACCTGCTCAATCGCCTGGCTCTGCCGGGCCTGGGCCTGACGCACCTGCGCGCTCGGGCGGCCGCCTTGAAAGATCGGGATATTGGCCTGCAGACCCAGCGCGGCCGAGGTCTGCTGGTTGGGAATGTCGATCGGAATATTGGCCTGAACGCTGCCGAAATTGTCGTTGCGCTGCGCCTGGCCGAACGCCGACAGCGTCGGGCGGCGGCTGGCCTGCGCGACGGCGACATCGAATTTGGCCGCTTCGCGGGTGCGCGCCGCCGCCGCCAGATCCGGATTTTCCCGCAGCGCCACCGTCACCGCCTGTTCGGGGCTGTCGGGCAGGTTGGGCAGCTGCGGCGGCGCGGCGAGATCGAGCGGGACTTCGCCGACCAGCTGGATATAGCGTTCGCGGCTGCCGATCAGATTGGCCTCGGCGGTGCGCAGATCGCCGCGCGCCAGCGACAGCCGCGCTTCGGACTGGGCGACATCGGTGCGGGTCAGGTCGCCCACCTCGAACCGGTCGCGCGTCGCCTGCAGATTGACCTCGAGCTGGCGGACATTGGCGCGGTTGAGTTCGGCCACCGCCTCGTCGCGCAGCACATCGTTATAGGCAGCGACCACCTGCGAGAATACCGAGGATTCGACGCCGCGCAGCTGCTCTGCCCCGGCCTGCACCCGGCGGTCGGCGGCACGAATGCCGTTCTTGACCGATCCGCCATTGTAGATCGGCACCTGCAGCTGGGCGTTCGAGTTGAGCGTACGCAGCGTGTTGACGAACTGGCCCGGCGGAATGAGGACGTTTTCGTTATAGGTCGCGTTCAGGCTGGCCGAAGGCAGGCCAGCCGCGCGCTGGATCGGCACATTTTCGTCGGTCGCGCGCTGGTTGGCGCGCGCCGCGGTCAGCGTCGGGTTGTTCTGATAGGCCTTGGCCAATGCGCCCTGGAGCGTTTCGGCAGCGGCCGGCGCCGCCAGCGCGAGCGTGGCCGCCGACATGGCCAGGCCAGATAGATAACCCCGCATGCGCCCCTCTTTCGTCCCTAATCGCCTGTCAGAATGTGCCGGTCAGAATGTAAATGTGCGCGGCCGGTCGAACCCCGGCAGGCGCACCGCCTCGCAATCGGCGAACAGATCGACGCCGAAACCGGTGCCCGAGCGCCGGCCGATGCCCAGCCGCGACGCGCCATGATCCTCGATCGCCGCCGCCAGCCGGCCGCCCTCGGCCAGCTGCGCGACCAGCGCATCGGGAACATGGCCGATCAGCCCGTCGATGAAGATCAGATCATAAGGCCCACCGGCCGCCCAGCCCTCGGCCAGCGGCCCTTCGACCATCTCGACCGCCGTGTCGGCCAGCGCCGCCCGCGCCGCTGCAACCAGCGCCGCATCGCAGTCGAGCGCGACGACATGACCCGCCAGATCGGCCAGCAGCGCGGCGGCATAGCCGGTGGCTGCGCCCACCACCAGGGCGGCCTCTCCCAGCCGCACCGACAGCGCCTGCACCAGGCGCGCCAGAACCATCGGCTGCATCATGGCGCGGCCGCCGGGCAGCGGCACATCGGCATCGGCATGCGCGCGGGCGCGGTGCGCGGCGGGCACGAAGCTGTGCCGCGGCAGGCGACCCATGGCGGTCGGGATGCCCGGATCGGTCACCTTGTTCGGGCGCAACTGCCCATCGACCATGAATTTGCGCGCCGCTGCGTATTCCATCGCTTCGCCTGTCCTTGCCTCGGGGTCCGTTATAGCGGCGCGGGCAGCGGCTTGACCATGCCGCCCACGGGGCCGATATACGCAGCCCAGGGTCCGATGGCCGATTGGTTAGGCACGGGACTGCAAATCCCCCTAGGGCGGTTCGATTCCGCCTCGGACCTTACTCTTGCACTCAAGCGCCGTGCGCGGCCTCCGGCCGCTTGGCTTACGCCGCGTATCAGGCGCGCCGGGCGGACAGGCCTGATGGGCGGCGCCGGCCGCCTTGCGGCCGGATGCGAGAGTGTTGCGCCCGACAACATACGCTTGCGCGGCCCGATGCTTTGGGCGCGCCCGGTTTGGTGCTGCATCGCTCCTCCCCTGACTTGCGGCCCGTGGCATGCGGTGATAATGCCCCGCCCACGGCTGATCCGGCGTGGCGCAGCGGTAGCGCAGCGGACTGTTAATCCGTTGGTCGTTGGTTCGAATCCAACCGCCGGAGCCATCCGCCGCTTGCGGCGCACCCGCGCCCACAGCATCTTGGAACCGATGGAACAATCCCCGGGCGACAGCCGCCGCATCCCGATCCACCGCCCCGAGGATTTTCTCGGCATGCACCGCGCCGGCCGCCTGGCCGCGGAATGCCTGGACATGATCGGCCCGCATGTGCGCCCCGGCATCACCACCGGCGAGATCGACCGCATCATCCATGAATGGACCATCGCGCATGGCGCCATTCCGGCGACGCTCGGCTATCGCGGCTACACCAAGTCCTGCTGCACCAGCATCAACCACGTGGTCTGCCACGGCATCCCGGGTGATCGCGCGCTGCTGGATGGCGACATCATCAACATCGACGTCACCTTGATCCTCGATGGGTGGCATGGCGATACCAGCCGCATGTATGTCACGGGCCAGGCCAGCACACGCGCGCGGCTGCTGATGGATGTCACCCACGAAGCCATGATGCGCGGCATCGAAGCCGTGCGCCCCGGCGCCACGCTGGGCGATATCGGGCACGCCATCCAGAGCCATGTCGAGAAGCACCGCTTCTCCGTGGTGCGGGATTTCTGCGGCCATGGCATCGGCCGCACCTTTCACGCACCGCCCAATGTGCTGCATTTCGGCAAGCGCGGCGAAGGGCCGGTCCTGAAGCCGGGCATGTTCTTCACCAT
>DBAW01000067.1:0-144 GCA_002291855.1 Sphingomonas sp. UBA1000 | reverse complement strand
CGGGCATGTTCTTCACCATCGAACCCATGGTCAATGCCGGCCGGCCGGAGGTGAAGATCCTCGATGATGGCTGGACTGCCGTCACGCGCGATCGCAGCCTCTCGGCGCAGTTCGAACACATGGTCGGCGTCACCGAGCAGGGCT
>DBAW01000216.1 GCA_002291855.1 Sphingomonas sp. UBA1000 | reverse complement strand
GCCTCGATCTGCGCGCGCTGGATGAAGGCCCAGCCATCGGCCAGCCACCAGCGCGGCGTCTGATAGCCCTTGTCGGCGATGAACGCCGCCCATTCGCCGGCGGTGACCGGCCGGTCGGCCAGCCGGTGCGGCGCGAGCAACACGCGGTGGCGCGGCCCTTCATTGTCGAAGGCAAAGCCCGGCCCGGCATGGCCGATCTCGACCACCCCTTCGGCCCCGTCGCGCCAGCCCATGGCCGGGGGGGGCGGCGCCAGCACGCGGCGCTGCGGCCACAGCGCCGGATGCAGCGGATTCTGCGCGAACAGGTGCAGCAGATCGGTCAGCAGCAGCTCCTGATGTTGCTGTTCATGGGCAAGGCCCAGCTCAACGAGCGCGTGCCGGTCGGGTTCCGGACTGGCCAATATCCCGTCCATCGCCGCATCGACATGGGCGCGATAGGCGCGGATCTGGTCAAGCGACGGGCGCGTCAGCAGGCCGCGCTGCGGCCGGGGATGGCGCGGGCCTTCGGCCTCATAATAGCTGTTGAACAGATAGGCGAAGGCGGGATCGAACGGCCGATATCCGGGCAGATCGCGCAGGATGAAGGTTTCGAAGAACCAGCTGGTGTGCGCCAGATGCCATTTGGCGGGCGAGGCATCGTCCATCGACTGGACGGTGGCATCGGCATCGCTCAGCCCGGCGACGAGCGCGAGGCTGAGCGCGCGGACCTGCGCGAACCGGGCAGCGAGATCCGACGCGGGCGGATCGGACCGGAAAGGGCGGGCGACGTTCATCTGGCGGCGATCATAGCCGGCGCGCGCGACACTGTCGTGACCGGATCGGCGCAGCCGCCCGCGCCGTCGGCGTTCAGCGGGTCGCGCCCGGTTTCCACAGCACGTCGCCGCCATTGCGGCTGGCGACCAGCCGCGCCGCGACGAACAGATGGTCCGACAGGCGGTTGAGATAGGCGAGCGCCTCGGGGTTGAGCGGCACCTGCCCCGCCGCCACCACGGCGGTGCGCTCGGCACGGCGGACGATGGCGCGTGCCAGATGCAGCGCGGCAACGCCGGGCGTGCCGCCGGGCAGGATGAACGAGGTGAGCGGCGCGAGATCGGCGTTCATCGCGTCGATCTCCGCCTCCAGCCGCGCGACCTGCGCCGGCACGATGCGCAGCACCATCTCGGACGGGGCAAAGCTTTCGCCCGGCGTCGCGAAATCGGCCCCCAGATCGAACAGATCGTTCTGGATGCGCTTCAGATCGGCAACCACCGGATCGTCGCCCAGCGCGGCGATGGCGACGCCAAGCGCGCTGTTGGCTTCATCGACATCGCCGATCAGCGCCAGCCGGGCGGCGCTTTTGGGCACGCGCGAGCCATCGACCAGCCCGGTCGTGCCATCGTCGCCGGTGCGCGTGTAGATGCGGTTGAGCTTGACCATTGCGGGGGAACGGCCGGATCAGCGCGACAGCAGCAGCAGCAGCGCGGCGATGATGATCGCCACGCCCTGAAACACGATGCGCCCCATCATCGCCTTGTTCTGGCGCAGGGCCGACTGGCTCGGCCCGGATCCTTGCGCGTTCAGATCGGCTTCGGTGGTTTTGAGGAACGCCACGACGCCCCGGATCAGCATGAACAGGGTCGCGAGCATCGCGACGATGAGAAGCAGGGCAAGGATCGTCGTCATCGCCGCTATCTAGGCATCGTCGCGGCGGAATCCAAGCGGCGCGCCGCCATTTCTGATCGCCCCGGTGATGATCTCCGGGTCCGCCCCCGCCAGCCGCAGATCGGCAAGCGTCGGCGCGCCGTGGCGCTTGGCCAGCCGCCGGCCGTCCGCATCGAGGATCAGGCCGTGATGGTGATAAACCGGCACCGGCAGGTCGAGCAGCGCCTGCAACAGCCGGTGGACATGGGTGGCGTGGAACAGATCGGCCCCGCGCACGACCAGCGTGACGCCCTGATCGGCATCGTCGGTGACGACCGCCAGATGATAGCTGGTCGGCACATCCTTGCGCGCAAGCACGACATCGCCGAGCAGATCGGGCCGCGCCGCCACCTGCCCGGCACGCTCGTCGGTCCAGAACAGCGGGCCGGCAAGTGCCGCCGCACGGGCGACGTCCAGCCGCCAGGCATGCGGCCGCGACAGATCGGGCTCGCCCTGCCCCGCGGCCGGGCGGCAGATGCCGGGATAAAGCGGCCCGTCCGGGCCATGGGGGGCGAACTGGCTGGCCGCGATTTCGCGCGCGATATCGGCCCGGGTGCAGAAACAGGGATAGACCAGCCCCAGCGCGCGCAGCCGGTCGAGCGCCGCGCCGTAGAGCGCCAGCCGCGCCGACTGGCGCACCACCGGGCCGTCCCAGCTCAGCCCCAGCCAGGCCAGATCGGCGAGAATCGCCTCGACAAAACTTTCGCGCGCGCGGCCGCCATCGATGTCCTCGATGCGCACGAGGAAGCGGCCGCCCGCCGCCCGCGCCCGGTCATGCGCGATCACCGCCGACAGCGCATGGCCGGGATGCAGCAGGCCGGTAGGGCTGGGGGCGAAGCGTGTGATCAAGTCTGTGGATAACATGGTGGATCGGCTTGACCCTTTTGCCCGGCAAATGTCATCCCTGCGTCATCTTGGCCGGGCATTGCCACGGTCGGAACGAGGGAGAGGCGCGCTTGTACCATCCCGATCTCATACGCCACCCGGACAGTTGCCCGGCGCTGGTTCTGAACGCCGATTACACGCCGCTCAGCTATTACCCGCTCAGCCTGTGGCCATGGCAGTCGGCGGTCAAGGCGGTGTTTCTCGACCGGGTCGACATCATCGAGACCTATGAGAAGCAGGTGCGAAGTCCGACCAGCGCGATGCGGCTCCCCTCGGTCATCGCGCTCAAGCAATATGTACGGCCCTCGCAACACCCCGCCTTCACCCGTTTCAACCTGTTCCTGCGCGACCGGTTCGTCTGCCAATATTGCGGCGCGGCGCGCGACCTGACCTTCGATCACGTCATCCCGCGCGCCTATGGCGGGCGCACCACCTGGGAAAATGTCACCACCGCCTGCGCGCCCTGCAACCTGAAAAAGGGCGGGCGGACGCCGCGCGAAGCCGGCATGGGCCTGCACGAACAGCCCTATCGGCCGACCAGCTGGCAGCTGCAGGACCATGGCCGCGCCTTTCCCCCGAATTATCTGCACGAAAGCTGGCGCGACTGGCTCTATTGGGACGTCGAGCTTCAGGCCTAGTTTTTCCCGCGCGGCTTTTTCCGCGCGCCTCACCGCGCGGGGGCGGCGTTGTTTGTGCCGCGCGTCGCGGCGCGGTGGCGGCACCGGCCCCCACCCCCCCCCGTATCCC
>DBAW01000225.1 GCA_002291855.1 Sphingomonas sp. UBA1000 | reverse complement strand
TGGCCCTCGGCGCACATGCGGCTGTTGGTCAGGATCTGCGCGATCGCGTCCTTGGCCGCCGGCGACTGCTCGGCCTCATAGGCCGCGCCGAGCGCGCGGATGTAATCCATCGGGTGGTAATAGGAGATATATTGCAGGGCATCGGCGACGCTGTCGATCAGGTCGGCTTCGCGGATGATGGTCGTCATGGGACGCGGATCCTCTCCAAGCGGAAATACGCTGTCCGCCTAGAGCGATTTTCCGGGCGATGGAACCTCCCCGGCAGGCGCCGTGCGCGCCGTCGCCCGTCGGTCTGACGGCAGGGCGGGGCGGGTGTCCAGCGGGCTGGACGCGGGGCGTGTCGGCCCGCCCGGACACTCGCCCAAGGCTGCGACGAAGCGAATCCCACGAGCGACGAACCGTGGCCTTTACCGCGCAATTACCATCTTGCGCGGCCTGTTTGGTTGGCACAATCTGTAGCGGTAACGGCGGGGGCAAGCACAAGCACTGGTATTTCGGGCGCGAATGACCAATTCGTGCACGGGATGTCGCGCGCCCTGTGGATCATGGGGACAGGCTGAAAAAGCCGCACCCGCGATCGGGCATCCGGTGTTAACAGAAGATGACGTGTTCGAATCGAACGGATCGGGAACAAAGGCGCGGATGATGGATTTCAGGGACACTCAGGAGGCGGATGTGAGCGCGACGACGATCGAGGCGCCCGCAACGGTCGCAAACGGTTCCGCCGGCCATGGCTCCGGCAGTCACGAGGTGCGCCCCCGGCCGTTCCCGGTCGAGGTCGATCATGGCCGTGACGCGCTGCTCACCGATTTCGGCAAGGAAACGCTCAACGACCGCTATCTGCTGCCGGGCGAAAGCTATCAGGATCTGTTCGTGCGTGTCGCCTCGGCCTATGCCGACGATGCTGGCCATGCGCAGCGCCTTTACGACTATATCTCGCGGCTGTGGTTCATGCCGGCGACGCCCGTGCTGTCCAATGGCGGCACCGGCCGCGGCCTGCCGATCAGCTGCTATCTGAACTCGGTCGACGACAGCCTGGAAGGCATCGTCAACACCTGGAACGAGAATGTCTGGCTCGCCTCGCGCGGGGGCGGCATCGGCACCTATTGGGGCTCGGTGCGCGGCATTGGCGAGCCGGTCGGCCTCAACGGCAAGACCAGCGGCATCATCCCGTTCGTGCGGGTGATGGATTCGCTGACGCTGGCGATCAGTCAGGGCTCGCTGCGCCGCGGCTCGGCCGCCTGCTATCTCGACATCTCGCATCCCGAGATCGAGGAGTTCCTCGAGATCCGCAAGCCGTCGGGCGATTTCAACCGCAAGGCGCTCAACCTGCATCACGGCGTGCTGATCCCCGACGCGTTCATGGTCGCGGTGCGCGAAGGCGCGGAATGGGAGCTGAAGAGCCCCAAGGACGGCTCGGTGCGCGCCAAGGTCGATGCGCGCAGCCTGTTCCAGAAGCTGGTCGAAACCCGGCTGGCGACCGGCGAGCCGTACATCGTGTTTTCCGACCATGTGAACCAGGCGATGCCGCGTCACCACCGCGAGCTGGGCCTGAAGGTGTCGACGTCGAACCTGTGTTCGGAAATCACCCTGCCCACCGGGCGCGACCATCTGGGCAATGACCGCACGGCGGTGTGCTGCCTGTCGTCGCTCAACCTGGAAACCTGGGACGAATGGAACGGCGACAAGCAGTTCATCGAGGATGTGATGCGCTTCCTCGACAATGTGCTGACCGACTATATAGAGCGCGCGCCCGACGAAATGGCGCGGGCCAAATATTCGGCCGGGCGCGAGCGTTCGGTGGGGCTGGGGGTGATGGGCTTTCACTCCTTCCTGCAGGCGCGCGGCATCCCGTTTGAAAGCGCGATGGCCAAGAGCTGGAACCTCAAGATGTTCAAGCACATCCGCGCCAAGGCGGATGAGGCGTCGATGCTGCTCGCGACCGAGCGTGGCCCGTGCCCTGATGCTGCCGAACGCGGCGTGATGGAGCGGTTTTCGTGCAAGATGGCGATCGCGCCGACGGCGTCGATCTCGATCATCTGCGGCGGCACCTCGGCCTGCATCGAGCCGATCCCGGCCAATATCTACACCCACAAGACGCTGTCGGGCAGCTTCGTGGTCCGCAATCCCTATCTGGAAAAGCTGCTGATCGAAAAATCGAAGAACTCGGACGCGGTCTGGAACTCGATCCTCGAAAAGGGCGGGTCGGTCCAGCATCTCGATTTCCTCTCGCAGGAGGAAAAGGATTGCTACAAGACCAGCTTTGAGATCGATCAGCGCTGGCTGCTCGAACTGGCGGCGGACCGCACGCCCTATATCGACCAGTCGGCGTCGCTCAACCTGTTCATCCCGGCCGATGTCGAGAAATGGGATCTGCTGATGCTCCATTACCGCGCATGGGAACTGGGCATCAAATCGCTTTATTATCTGCGCTCGAAATCCGTCCAGCGCGCGGGCTTTGCCGGCGGCGTTGAGGCCGACAACACGATCGAAAAACCCAAATTCGATCTCGGCCCGTCGACGGATTATGACGAATGTCTGGCCTGCCAGTAACCCGGCCCGGCGCGGCCCGCGCGGTGCTGGCCCTCGGGCTGGCGCTGGCGGTTGCCGCCTGTGCGCGCGCGGTGCCGGCGGCGACCGCGCCCGGCGCGCCCGGCTTTGTCGCCGGGGCATGGCACGGCTTCATCTTTCCGTTTGCGTGGATCGTGTCGCTGTTTGACGCCGATGTCGCCGTCTATGCGGTGCCGAACAGTGGCGGCTGGTATGATTTCGGCTATTTCGTCGGCATCACCGTGCTGGGCGGCGGCTCATGGTTCGGCAGCCGTTCGGGCGGGCGTTCGGGCAGGCGCGGGGGGCAGGACTGATGCCCCGCCGCCCCGTCTCCGTCCCGGCCCGACTCGATCAGGCCTCGTGCTTTTCTTCCAGAAAGCCCGAGACATTCTCGCTGCTGACGGTCAGGCGGACCTTGTGTCCCTCGACCTCGGCGACCAGCCCGAGGGACAGGTAATGATGATGCCCGTCATGGCTGCCGCCGCCGATTGCCGGATGCCCGCTGTCGCGCTTTTTGAGCTTGATGCGGTGATGGCTGACCTCGTCGACAGTGCCGACATGGGCGCCGTCGGCGCTGATGACTTCCATGTCCTCGCGAATGTCGTGATGCTTGCTCATGTCACGTCCTCCTCGACCCCTGAGCCTAACGGCCGCAAACGCGCTGTCGGTAAGGGATGTTCCGGGGGCGCGGCATGACCGGCATGTGGTTCGCGCTGGCCGCGATCTTCTTCGCCTTTGGCAGCCTCAACCTCGCCCGCGCCCGCCGGCTCGGGCGGATCGAGGTGCCGATGGCGCGCGTCCAGGGGCTGTTGCGCGGCCTCGGGCTGTTTTTGCTCGCCATCGGGCTTGGCCTGATGGCGGTCGGATTCGTTCAGATGCAGGGGCGGGCGGCGTGACGCGCGCGGCCCTTGCCCTTTCACCCCTTTCTGCCTCGGAGTAACCGCGATGCCGCTTCTTTCCGCCTCCAAGTCCTACAAGCCGTTCGAATACCCCTGGGCGTTCGAATATTGGAAGCGCCAGCAGCAGATCCACTGGATGCCCGAGGAAGTGCCGCTGGGCGAGGATTGCCGCGACTGGGCGCAGAAGCTGACCCAGCATGAGCGCAACCTGCTCACCCAGATCTTCCGCTTCTTCACCCAGGCCGATGTCGAGGTGCAGGACTGCTATCACGACAAATATGGCCGGGTGTTCAAGCCGACCGAAGTCAAGATGATGCTCACCGCTTTTTCCAACATGGAAACGGTGCACATCGCCGCCTATTCGCACCTGCTCGACACCATCGGCATGCCCGAGAGCGAATATAGCGCCTTCCTCCAGTATAAGGAGATGAAGGACAAGCATGACTATCTGTCGACCTTCGGCGTCGACACCGACGAGGATATCGCCAAGACGCTGGCGATGTTCGGCGGCTTCACCGAAGGGCTGCAGCTGTTCGCCAGCTTTGCGATGCTGATGAACTTCCCGC
>DBAW01000077.1 GCA_002291855.1 Sphingomonas sp. UBA1000 | reverse complement strand
ACGCGCTCGCACCCGCGAGGAAGGAGCGCTGAAGTTCATAAGCCTGATAGAGCATATCGGTTCCTTGCTAGCGCCCAGCCCTGAACGCTTCGTCAACGGTCTAGGCGCAAAAGCCCTGAGGCTCAATCACCGCATATGACAGCGCAGGCCAGAACCAGCGCGGTTGAGCGGCGGGGCCGGCGCTGCTAACCGGTCAGCGATGGCTGACACTGAGACGGCACCGCCCAAGGAGCGCAAGCTCGGCAATCTTGCGATGATCTGGCGCTTTGCCGCCGCCTATCCGGGCCGCATCGCCTGTGCGCTCGTGGCGCTGGTGATCGCTTCGGGGGCGACGGTTGCCATTCCGTATGGCTTCAAGCGGGTGATCGACCGGGGGTTCAGCTCGGGCGGCGACCCGTCGGCGGTCACGACCGCCTTTTCCTATCTGCTGATGATCGTCGCGGTGCTGGCGGTGGCGACGGCGTTCCGCTTCTATTTCGTCTCCTGGCTCGGCGAGCGTGTGGTCGGCGATCTGCGCAAGGCCGTCCATGCCAATCTGATGGGCCTCGCCCCGCGCTTTTTCGAGGAAAACCGCCCGTCGGAAATCGCCTCGCGGATGACGGCGGACACTGCGGTCATCGAACAGATTGTCGGCACCACCGTGTCGGTAGCGCTGCGCAACACCTTCACCGGCATTGGCGGCATCGTCTATCTGTTCGTGCTGTCGCCCAAGCTCGCCGGGTTCCTGATGGTTGGCATCCCGCTGGTGGTGGTGCCGATCGTCGTGCTCGGCCGCCGGGTGCGCACCTATTCGCGCACCAGCCAGGACCGGGTGGCCGATGTCGGCACCATCGTGTCGGAAACCCTGGGCGCGATGAAGATCGTGCAGGCCTTTGGGCAGGAAGCACGTGAGCGCAGCCGCTTCGCCGCCGCTGTCGAGGCGACGTTCGGCGCTGCGCGGCGGCGCATCTTCATCCGCGCGCTGATGACCGCCATCGTGATCGGGCTGGTGTTCGGATCGATCACCATCGTGCTGTGGCAGGGTGTGCTCGACGTCGCGGGCGGGCGGATCAGCGGCGGCGCGATTGCCGCCTTCGTGCTGACCGGCGGGCTGGTCGCGGGCGCGCTCGGCGCGCTGACCGAGGTGTATGGCGATCTGCTGCGCGGCGCGGGCGCGGCCGGGCGGCTTGCCGAACTGATGGTCGCGCGGCCGGAAATCACCGCCCCGCCGGTGCCGCAGCCCCTGCCCAGCCCGCCTCAGGGGCGGCTGAGCTTCGATCATGTCAGCTTCCGCTACCCGACCCGGCCGGAGGTGAGCGCGCTCACCGATTTCTCGCTCGACATCGCCCCGGGCGAGACGATTGCTGTGGTCGGCCCGTCGGGCGCTGGCAAATCGACCCTGTTCCAGCTTGCCCAGCGTTTCTACGATCCCGAGGCCGGCTGTGTGCGGATGGACGGGGTGCGGCTGACCGATGCCGACCCTGCGGAAGTGCGCGCGCGCCTCGCGATGGTGCCGCAGGAAACGGTGATCTTCGCCGCTTCGGCGCGCGACAATCTGCGCTATGGCCGCTGGGACGCGAGCGATGACGAGCTGTGGGTGGCGGCCGAAGCCGCCAATGCCGCCACCTTCCTGCGCGCCCTGCCGCAGGGGCTCGACACCTTCATGGGCGAAGGCGGGGCGCGGCTGTCGGGCGGGCAGCGCCAGCGGCTGGCGATTGCGCGTGCGATCCTGCGCGACGCGCCGATCCTGCTGCTCGACGAGGCGACGAGCGCGCTCGATGCCGAATCGGAACGGCTGGTGCAGACCGCGCTCGAACGGCTGATGGCCAACCGCACGACCATCGTCATCGCCCACCGGCTGGCAACGGTGCGCGCGGCCGACCGGATCATCGTGATGGACGAAGGCCGGATCGTCGAACAGGGCAGCCATGACGCGCTGATCGCGGCCGGCGGCCTTTATGCCCGGCTGGCACGGTTGCAGTTCGAGGGACTGGCCGCCTGATCGGCACGCGCCCGGCGGCGCAGGGATAAAAACGCGACTGTTCGGCGTTCAGCCCCCCGCGCACATCACGCATGCGGGACGGGGCGGACGAAGACGGCGGCCATGAGCCGCCCGAACCAAGGAGCCGAGCATGAACAGCCTTATCCTCGCCGCAGCCGCGCTGTTGGCCGGCACGGCGATCGCCCAGGTCGACAGCAGCCCGAAGACCCCCGCCACACCGCCCCCGGGCGACGCCGCGTCGCCGCCGCTGCCGACTTCGCCGGTGCCGCCGGGCGCACCCGGCGTCGCCATGCCCCCCGGCCCGCCACTTGCCGACACGATGAGCAACCGCCGCGACGGCAGTGCCGGCACGATGACCGATCAGGGCCGCGTTCCCGCGACCGGCGACCGCCCCGGTGCGCAGCGGCAAACCCCGCCGCCGGGGGGCTGGACCGGCACGGCCAGCCCCAGCGGCGAACTGACGGGCACCGGGCCGATGGCCGCCGACGGCAATGCCGCGATGGCCGTCCGGGCCGGCGGCGACTATCCGCGCTGCACCCGCGAGATCCGCGACAATTGCCGGCAGGATGAACGCCGCGCCCGCGACCGGCCGCGCCGTCGCTGAACCGATGCCGGGGCACGCGCCCGCCGGTGCCGGCATCGGGTGCGTGCCCCCTTGTGCTTGGGGGCCGGCGCTTTCAATACAGGCCCCGCAACGAACAAGCGGGGAGCCTGACTGAACATGACAATCTCGTTCGACGGACGTGTCGCCATCGTCACCGGGGCCGGCGGCGGGCTGGGCCGCGCCTATGCGCTCGAACTGGCGCGGCGCGGGGCCAGGGTCGTCGTCAATGATCTGGGCGGCACGCGCGACGGCAGCGGCCAGAGCGATGCGGCGCTGAAGGTGGTCGAGGAAATCGCCGCGATGGGCGGCGAGGCGATGGCCAATGGCGGCTCGGTCACCGAATATGAGCAGATGGTCGAAATGGTCGCCCGCGCCAAGGAGCGCTGGGGCGGCGTCCATATCCTGATCAACAATGCCGGCATCCTGCGCGACAAGAGCTTTGCCAAGATGGAGCCGGAGGATTTCGAGCTGGTGGTGCGCGTCCACCTGCTCGGCTCGGCCTATTGCACCAAGGCGGTGTGGGACGTGATGCGCGAACAGGCCTATGGCCGCATCCTGATGACCGCGTCCTCGACCGGTCTCTACGGCAATTTCGGCCAGGCCAATTATGGCGCGGCCAAGCTCGGCCTTGCCGGGCTGACCAAGACGCTGCACATCGAAGGCGCGAAATATAATGTCCGCTGCAACACCATCGCGCCGGTTGCGGGCACGCGGATGACCGAGGATCTGTTCCCCGAAGAGGCATTCCGCGCCTTTGCGCCCGAAAATGTCGTGCCGGCCGCGCTTTATCTGGTCAGCGAGGATGCGCCGTCGAACGTGATCGTCGGCGCGGGTGCCGGCGGCTATCACGCCGCGCATGTGACGATGACCCACGGCGTGTTCCTGCCCGAAGCTGAGCGCACGCCCGAAGGCATTGCCGCCCATTGGGCCGAAATCATCGACCGCACCGGCGAAACCGTGCCCGAATCGGGCCGCGAACAGTCGGTCGGCATCCTGACGCTGATGCAGCAGGCGGGCGTCGCCGGGCCGACCTCGACGCGCTGAATCCGTGCGGTATCGGTGCCGCGCCCTGCGGTGCAGGCGCGGCACCGGATTTTTTTGCGCCGCGCCTCACGGCGCGGAGGCGGCACCGGCCCGCACCCCC
>DBAW01000197.1:12404-12614 GCA_002291855.1 Sphingomonas sp. UBA1000 | reverse complement strand
GCGACCGGCATGATCCGGCGCTGGTCGACGCCTTCGGCCGGCGGATCGACTAGGTCCGCCTGTCGGTCACCGACCGCTGCGATTTCCGCTGCCGTTACTGCATGGGCGAGGATATGCGCTTCATGCCGCGCAGCCGGCTGATGCCGCCCGAGATGATCGAGGCGATCGCCGCGCACATGGTCCGGCGCGGCATCCGGCGCATCCGCCTGA
>DBAW01000197.1:1919-12076 GCA_002291855.1 Sphingomonas sp. UBA1000 | reverse complement strand
CGCCTGACCGGCGGCGAGCCGCTGGTGCGCGGCGACCTGCCCGATCTGGCGGCACGGCTCGGCCGGCTGCTGGGTGCGGGGCTGGAGGAGCTGACGCTCACCACCAATGGCGCGCGGCTGGCGGGCGTTGCGGCACGGCTGGCCGATGCCGGCATCCGCCGGGTCAATGTCAGCCTCGACACGCTCGATCCCGCCCGGTTCGCGGCGATTGCCCGGCGCGATGCCTTGACCGATGTGCTGGCCGGCATCGCCGCCGCGCGCGATGCGGGGATGCAGGTCAAGATCAACATGGTCGCGCTTGCCGGCATCAACGACGACGAATTTCCGGCGATGGCGCGCTGGTGCGGCGCGCACGGCTATGATCTGTCGATCATCGAGACGATGCCGCTGGGCGATGTCGCAGAGGATCGCAGCGGGCGCTTCCTTGCCGCCGGCGACGCGCGGGCGCAGATTGCGCGCACGGTCGATCTGGTGCCCAGCCGCCACCGCACCGCCGGGCCGTCGCGCTATTTCGACGCGCCGCAGCTGGGCATCCGCATCGGCTTCATCTCGCCGCTCACCGACAATTTCTGCGCGACCTGCAACCGGGTGCGGGTGACGGCGGAAGGCCGGCTCTATCTCTGCCTCGGGCGCGACGACAGCGTCGATCTGCGTGCCGCCTGGGAAGCGGGCGGCGCGGCGGGCATCGATGCCGCGCTCGACACCGCGATGCGGATCAAGCCGCGCGCGCATGATTTCGACATCGAACGCCCGGCGGTTGCCCGGCACATGAGTGTCACGGGGGGATGATGACGAAACGCGCGCTGCTCGCTGCCCCGGTCGACGTGGCGCAGGAGGCCGAGCGCGAGCTGCGCACCCATTATGACTGGGTGCCGCTCGACGAGGCCGAAATGGTCGTTGCGCTGGGTGGCGACGGCTTCATGCTGCAAACGCTGCACGCGATGCTGGAGCGGCGGCGCATCCTGCCCGTCTATGGGATGAATCGCGGCACGGTCGGCTTTCTGATGAACAATTGGAGCATCGAACGCCTCGACGAGCGGCTGGCCCGCGCCAAGAGGTTCGATGTCTCGCCGCTCAAGATGGAGGCGGAGACGATCGACGGGCTGCGGGTCGAGCTGCCGGCGATCAACGAGGTGTCGCTGCTGCGCGAAACGCGCCAGACCGCCAAGCTGGAAGTCAGGGTCAAGGGGCGGGTCGTGCTCGACGAGCTGGTGTGCGACGGCGTGCTGGTCGCCACCCCGGCCGGCTCCACCGCCTATAACCTGTCCGCCAATGGCCCGATCCTGCCGCTTGGCTGCGGGCTCAATGCGCTGACCCCGATCAGCCCCTTCCGCCCGCGGCGCTGGCGCGGGGCGATTCTGCCCGAATCGATGCCGGTCAGGTTCCGCGTGCTCGATGCGGTGAAGCGCCCCGTCTCCGCCGTCGCCGATCAGCGGGAGGTGCGCGACGTCGCCGTGGTCAATGTCACCATCGACCGCGCCTTCACGCTCAGCCTGATGTTCGACCCCGAACATGCGCTCGACGAGCGGATTGCGATGGAACAGTTCGTCGTCTGAGCGCCAGCGTGCAAATCATTGCAGCGCGGGGGTTGCAAAGCCCGAAAGCCTTGGTATAGGCGCGGCCTCGCTACGGCATTCCCCGGTAGCTCAGCGGTAGAGCATCCGACTGTTAATCGGACGGCCGCCTGTTCGAATCAGGCCCGGGGAGCCAGCGAGCCTTTGATCTGCCGGCATTTTTCTCCCCCGCTGGGGAGAGATGCCGGCGGTCCCCTCCCCGCTTCGCCAATCCCGTCGCCCCCACCGGCATTGCATGTCGGCTAAGCCTGCGCGCGCTTTCGCTCATCCGCGCGCGCATGAAAAAGGGCGGCGACACCTGCGTGCCGCCGCCCTTCATCGCTTGCGCGCTGTCCGCCCGTCTCAGCGGGTGAGCTTTTTGTAGCTCATCCGGTGCGGCCGGTCGGCCTCGTCGCCGAGGCGGCGGCGCTTGTCTTCCTCATAGGCTTCGAAATTGCCCTCGAACCATTCGACATGGCTGTCGCCCTCGAACGCGAGGATGTGCGTCGCCAGCCGGTCGAGGAAGAAGCGGTCGTGGCTGATCACCACCGCGCAGCCGGCAAAGCTTTCGATCGCCTCTTCGAGCGCGCGCAGCGTCTCGACGTCAAGATCGTTGGTCGGTTCGTCGAGCAGCAGCACATTGCCGCCCTTTTTCAGCATCTTGGCCATGTGCACGCGATTGCGCTCACCGCCCGACAGCTGGCCGACCTTTTTCTGCTGGTCCGGCCCCTTGAAGTTGAACGCCCCGACATAGGCGCGGGTCGACATTTCATGCTTGCCGATGGTCATCAGGTCATGGCCGCCCGACACCTCTTCCCAGACATTCTTGCCCGGATCGAGCGCATCGCGGCTCTGGTCGACATAGCCGAGCTGGACGGTCGGGCCGATGTCGATCTCGCCGGCATCGGGCTTTTCCTGCCCGGTGATCAGGCGGAACAGCGTCGATTTGCCGGCCCCGTTCGGGCCGATCACGCCCACGATGCCGCCCGGCGGCAGGGTGAAGCTCAGATCCTCGAACAGCAGCTTGTCGCCATAGGATTTGGTCAGGCCGCGCGCCTCGATCACCTTGCCGCCAAGGCGTTCGGGCGTCTGGATGACGATCTGCGCCTTGCCGGGTGCGCGCGCTTCCTGACGCTCGACCAGCTCGTCGAACGCGCGGATACGCGCCTTGGACTTGGCCTGACGCGCCTTGGGCGTCTGCCGGATCCAGTCCAGCTCTTCCTTGATCGCCTTTTGCCGCCCGGCCTCGTCGCGCTCTTCCTGTTCCATGCGCTTGGCCTTGGCTTCGAGCCAGCGGCTGTAATTGCCTTCGAACGGAATGCCCCGGCCACGGTCGATTTCGAGCACCCAGCCCACGACATTGTCGAGGAAATAGCGGTCATGGGTGACGAGGATGACATTGCCCGGATAGTCGATCAGATGCCGTTCCAGCCAGGCGACGCTTTCGGCGTCGAGATGGTTGGTCGGTTCGTCGAGCAGCAGGATTTCGGGCTTTTCGAGCAGCAGCCGGCACAAAGCGACGCGACGGCGCTCACCGCCCGACAGGTTTTCGACCGACCAGTCGCCCGGCGGGCAGCGCAGCGCGTCCATCGCGATTTCAAGCTGGTTGTCGAGCGTCCAGCCATCGACCGCGTCGATCTTTTCCTGCAGCTCGCCCATTTCGGCCATCAGCGCGTCGAAATCCGCATCTTCGGGCGGATCGGCCATCAGATTCGAAATCTCGTTGAACCGGTCGACCAGATCGGCGACCGGGCGGACGCCGTCCATGACGTTTTCCTTGACCGTCTTGTTCGGATCAAGCTGCGGTTCCTGCTGCAGATAGCCGACGCGGATGCCCTCTGCGGCCCAGGCCTCGCCCTGATATTCGGTGTCCATGCCGGCCATGATCTTCATGAGCGTGGACTTGCCGGCGCCGTTCACACCGATGATCGCGATCTTGGTGCCCGGCAGGAACTGCAGGTGGATGTTGTTGAGCACGGGCTTGGGCTGGCCGGGGAAGGTTTTGGTCAGCCCCTTCATGACAAAGCTGTATTGGACGGCCATCGGCCATGTCTCCGGAGTTGAGGGTCTTCAGGTCTGGGGGTTTGCCACGCGCCCTAGCCGAGGCGGCATGGCTTGGCAAACCGCGGCCCGGCCGATACCCACAGGTGCATGAAAAACCGACATTCCAGCCCGGCCCGCCGGCTCGCCCCGATGCTGCTCCTGCTCGGCGCGGCGCTTCCCCTCCCCGCGCTCGCGGCCCCGCCCGCCGCCGACCTGCGCGAGGCGGCGCTGACGGACGAGCTGGCCTGGTCGATCCTTGAAGGGCTGACGACCGAAATCGGGCCGCGCCCGGCGGGCAGCGCGCGCGAGGCGGCGGCGCGGACCTGGATGGTCGCGCGACTGAAGGCGCTCGGTTTCCAGAATGTGCGCATCGAAACGTTCGAAATCCCCGGCTGGGAACGCGGCGAGGAACGCGGCGAAATCACCGGCCCCGCCCCCCAGAAACTGGCGGTGACCGCGCTGGGCAACAGCGGTGCGACGCCGGCCACGGGGCTTGAGGCGGAGGTGGTGATGTTGCCATCGCTCGCCGCGCTCGAAGCCGCGCCGCCGGCCTCGGTTGCCGGGCGGATCGTCTATATCGGCCATGCGATGCGCGCGACGCAGGACGGCTCGAGCTATGGCTATGTCGGCGGCGTCCGCCGGGCGGGGCCGAACATCGCCGCCAAAAAAGGCGCGGCGGCAATCCTGATCCGTTCGATCGGCACCGACAGCCACCGCATGCCCCATACCGGCAGCACGGTGTTCGAGCCCGGCGTCGCGCCGATCCCGGCGGCCGCCTTGTCCAACCCCGATGCCGATCAGGTCGAACGGCTGATGCGCCGCGCCGGCCCGGGCAGCAACAGCCCGGTGCGGATCAGGCTGGTGCTGACCCCGCGCCACACCGGGCCGCAGCAATCGGGCAATGTCATCGCCGAAGTGCCCGGCACCGATCCCGACGCGGGCATCATCGCGATTGGCGGGCACCTCGACAGCTGGGATCTGGGCACCGGCGCGATCGACAATGCCGCCGGGGTCGCGATCACGACGGCGGCGGCCAAGCGGGTGATGGATGCCGGCCGCCCGCGCCGCACGATCCGCGTGATCCTGTTCGGGGCCGAGGAAATCGGCGGGCTGGGCGGTCAGGCCTATACCCGCGCCCACCGCGCCGAGCCGCATGCGCTGGTTGCCGAATCGGATTTCGGGGCCGACCGGGTGTGGCGCGTGCAGACCAGGCTGCCCGAAGCGGCCGCACCTTTTGCCGATCGGCTGGCGGCGCTGCTGGCACCGCTGGGCGTGACGCGCGGGCGCGGCCCGGCCGGGGCCGGCGCCGATCTTGGCCCGCTGTCGCGCGCCGGCGTCAGCACGGTCGACCTCAATCAGGACGGCAGCCGCTATTTCGACCTGCACCACACGCCCGACGACACGCTCGACAAGATCGACCGCGTGCAGCTGCGCCAGAATGTCGCGGCCTGGACGGCGATGCTGGCCGAGGCAGCCTCCGCGCCCGAGCCGCTTCTCAACCAAAACAGTTTGACTGGAACGCGCTAGGCGCTAAGAGGGCCGCTCGCGACGGCGCAGGCCGAGCGCGGATTTTCCTTTTGGGGAGCATATTGGAATGAAGAAGCTGACCTTTGTTCTCGCCGCTGCCGGCCTGATGACCCTGGCCGCCTGCGGTCAGCAGCAGTCGGAGAACGTCGAAAACGCTGCCGAGAACGTCGAAGCGGCCGTTGAGAACCTCACCGAGAACGTCGAAGTCGCCACCGACAACGCCGTCGACGCCGCCGCCAACACGCTGGACAACGCCGCTGCGGCCGTTGACAACGCGGCGGACGCGGCCGGCAACGCTGTCGAAGCCAAGTAAGCTTCGTCAGCCTCGGCTGAAAAACGAAAGGGCGGCGATCCTCGGATCGCCGCCTTTTTTGTGTGTCGCGGCATCGCGCCAATCCGGCCCGCTGCGGGACTCGACGCCGCTGATCGTCCGCGCCATGCTGCCGCCAAAAGGGAGGCGATGACGATGGGCGGACAGCGACACCCGGCAGGAGGCCGGACGGTCAGGGCATGGCTGGCGACCACGGCCGGCATGGCGCTGATCGCAGCCATCGCAGTGCCGGCATCGGCCCAGCCGGTGCAGAATGGGGCCGCCCGCCCCGCCCCCGCCAACGCCTCTGCCTCTGCCGAGGCCAATGTCCGCGCCGCGCTCGACCGGATCGCCCGCCGCAACGATACGGTGCGCGCGGTGATCGCCACCGTTCCCGATGCCGTCGCCCGCGCGCGCAGCGCCGACCGGCAGCGCATGGCGCGCGGGCCGCTGTTCGGCGAACCGGTGCTGATCAAGGACAATATCGACCTTGTCGACCTGCCCAACACGGCAGGCAGCCTGGCGCTGGCCGCCAACCTGCCCGCGCGCGATGCGCCGCTCGTCACGCGGCTGAAGGCGGCGGGCGCGCAGGTGATCGGCAAGACCAATCTCAGCGAATGGGCGAATTTCCGCTCCTCCCATTCGATTTCGGGGTGGAGCGCGGTCGGCGGGCAGACGCGCAATCCGCATGCGCTTGACCGCAATTCCTGCGGCTCCAGCTCGGGCAGCGGCGCGGCGGTGGCGGCGGGCATGGTGCGCATGGCAATCGGCACCGAAACCGACGGGTCGATCACCTGCCCGGCGGCACTCAACGGCATTGTCGGGCTGAAGCCGACGGTCGGGCTGGTGTCGCGCACCGGCATCATCCCGATCAGCGCATCGCAGGACACTGCCGGCCCGATGGCGGCGAGCGTGGCCGACGCCGCGCGGCTGCTGACCGCGATTGCGGGCAGCGACCCCGCCGACCCGGCAACCGCCGAGGCCGATGCCCGGCGCGCCGATTATGTCGCCGCACTCGATCCGCGCGCGCTGGCGGGCAAGCGGATCGGCGTGCTGCGCTTTGCCACCGGCTATTCGCCCGCCACCGACATCGTGTTCGAACAGGCGCTGGCATCGCTGCGCGCGGCCGGTGCGGTGCTGGTCGATATCGCCGAGTTCAAGGGCCGGGGCGAAATCGGCGCGGCCGAATATCAGGTGCTGCTGACCGAGTTCAAAGCCGGGCTGAACGCCTATCTCGCGGCCACGCCCGACACCGTCAAAACCCGCAGCCTGGCCGATCTGATCGCGTTCAACACCGCCGAGGCCGACCGGGAGATGCCGCTGTTCGGGCAGGACATCTTTATCCAGGCCGAAGCGACCAAGGGGCTGGACGACCCCGAATATCAGAAAGCCCGTGCCAAGGCGCGGCGGATGGCGGGCGCGGAGGGCATCGACCGGATGCTCGCCGACAACAAGGTCGTCGCTCTGGTCGCGCCGACCATGGGCCCGGCCTTCATGATCGACACCGTCAATGGCGACCAGATTGGCGGCGGCGGGCCGGGCGGGCTGGCCGCGGTTGCCGGCTATCCGCATCTGACCGTGCCGATGGGCATGGTGCGCGGGCTGCCCGTCGGCCTGTCGTTCATCGGCCCCGCCTGGTCGGAGGCGCTGCTGATCGGCCTTGGCCATGCGTTCGAAGTCGCGGCCGGGCCGCGCGCGCCGGCGCGGCTGCTGCCCTCGGTCGATCCCCGGCCGGCTGCGGTGCAATGATCGCACGCCTCGGCTGACCCCGCCCGGCCATGCGCGGCTTGACCGGGCGGGCCGGATCGCCTTTGCGTGGCCCGGCTGATTCTGGAGTGACCTGTGGCGAAACGCCTGACCTATTACATCCTCGCCGGGCTGCTGCTCGGCATCCTTGTCGGCTGGGTGCTCAACGCCTCGGTGGGTGATCAGGCGCGGCTGACCGAGATTGCCGGCTATTTCTCCATCGTCACCGGGCTGTTCCTGCGCCTGATCAAGATGATCATCGCGCCGCTCGTCTTCTCGACCCTCGTCGTCGGCATCGCGCATATGGGCGACACCGCCGCGCTTGGCCGCGTCGGCGTGCGCGCGGTCGGCTGGTTCCTGACCGCAAGTCTGGTCTCGCTCAGCCTCGGGCTGGTGCTGGTCAACCTGTTCCAGCCGGGGGTCGGGCTGGATTTCCCGCTGCCGCCGGTGTCGGCCGATGCCGGGGTCGCCAAGGCGGGCTTCAACCTCAAGGATTTCGTCACCCATCTCGTCCCCGCCTCGATGGTCGAGGCGATGGCCGCCAACGAGATCCTGCAGATCGTGGTATTCTCGCTGTTCCTGGGCGTCGCCATCACGGCGGTGGGCGAGAAGGCGGCACCGCTGGTGCGCGGGCTGGAAGCGCTCGTGCAGGTGATGCTGCAAGTGACCAATTACGTGATGCGGGTCGCCCCCGTCGCGGTGTTCGCGGCGGTGGCCGGCACGCTTGCCGAACGCGGGCCGCAGGTGCTGGGCGATCTCGCCTATTTCATGGGCAGCTTCTATCTGGGGCTGCTGGTGCTGTGGCTGGTGCTGGGCGCGGCGGCGTTCCTCGTCATCGGCCGGCGCGCGGGCCTGCTCATCCGCTACATCCGCGAGCCGATCCTGCTCGCCTTCTCGACCGCCTCGTCCGAGGCCGCCTATCCGCGCACGCTCGAGGCGCTTGACCGGTTCGGCGTGCCGCCGCGCATCGCCAGCTTCGTGCTGCCGCTCGGCTATTCGTTCAATCTCGACGGCTCGATGATGTACATGACCTTTGCGACCATGTTCATCGCTCAGGCCTATGGCATCGACCTGTCGCTCAGCCAGCAGATTACAATGCTGCTGGTGCTGATGGTGACGTCAAAGGGGGTGGCGGGCGTGCCGCGCGCAAGCCTGGTCGTGATCGCCGCTACCCTGTCCTTTTTCGACATTCCGGAAGCCGGGCTGCTGCTGATCCTCGCCGTCGATCATTTCCTCGACATGGGCCGGTCGGCGACCAACGTGGTCGGCAATGCGGTCGCAAGCGCGGTCGTCGCGCGCTGGGAAGGCACGCTCGACCCGGTCGAGCCGGCCGAGATCGAAGCCCCGCGCGCGCCGAGCCACCGCGCCGGGCCGCTGCCGCCCGAAAGCTGGGATCCCGAGGCCGGGAACTGACCCCCGGCCACCGCGGCCATCCGCCGCGCGGACGGACTGGCCCGGTCAGCGAACCCGATCAGGCAAAGGCATAGGGGCCGCCCCGCTCCAGCGCCCGCCGATAGGCTGGCCGGGCATGGATGCGGGCCAGCCAGCCCATCAGATTGGGCCGCCGCGCATCGAGGCCACCGCGCATCCGCGCCGCCTCCACCGGGAAGCTCATCATGATGTCGGCGGCGGTCGGCCCGTCGCCGACAAGCCAGTCGCGCCCGGCCAGCTCGCCTTCCAGATAATCGAGATGGGTGTCGATCATCGCCTGAATGCGCGGCCGTGCCGGCCGGCCGAGCAGGCCCATCTTGCCGATCACCAGCATGACCAGCAGCGGCGGCATCAGCGAGCCTTCGGCATAATGGAGGAAGAAACGATGGCGCAGCACCGCTTCGCGGTGCGCGGGCGGCGCGAGCTGGCCATTGCCCTTTTCCAGCAGATATTCGATGATCGCGCCGGTTTCGGCGATCACATGGCCGCCATCCTCGATCACCGGCGACTTGCCGAGCGGATGCACGCGCTTGAGTTCGGGCGGGGCCAGCATCGTGCGCGGATTGCGCGCATAGCGCCGAACCTCATAGGCCAGATCAAGTTCTTCGAGCATCCACAGCACGCGCTGCGAGCGGCTGTTTTCCAGATGATGGACGATGATCGTCATGCGCCGCGTCTCCCATGCCGGGGCGCGTCGCCCCCGGCGGCGAGCATAGAGGAATTTCAGGCCGGGTCGACTGGCGCACACTCCGGAAAATGGCCGAGATCAACGGCATGCCGCAGTTCCCGCGCGGCGCTTGGTTCAGCCACCGCCCCGGACACGAGGCCGCGCGCCCCGCCATCGCCGCGTGCCGGCACCGATCAGCCGGCGGCGGGAGCCATCGCCCCCGCCGCCCGACGGATTACATGTCGTCCAGATCATCCTCGGCCGACGGACCGACCATCAGCGCCTCGGCCACATCCTCGGTCTTGCCGCGAATGGCCTTTTCTAGCCGGCCCATCACATCGGCATGGTCGCGCAGATATTGTTTGGCGTTTTCGCGGCCCTGCCCGATGCGGATCGAGTCATAGCTGAACCATGCGCCCGATTTCTCGACCAGCCCGGCCTTGACGCCCAAATCGAGAATCTCGCCGACCTTCGAAATGCCTTCGCCATACATGATGTCGAACTCGACCTGCTTGAACGGCGGCGCGACCTTGTTCTTGACGACCTTCACCCGCGTGGTGTTGCCGACAATCTCGTCCCGGTCCTTGATCTGGCCGGTGCGGCGGATGTCGAGACGCACCGAGGCGTAGAATTTGAGCGCATTGCCGCCGGTCGTCGTCTCCGGATTGCCGTACATCACGCCGATCTTCATGCGCACCTGATTGATGAAGATCACCAGGCAGCGCGAACGGCTGATCGAACCGGTCAGCTTGCGCAGTGCCTGGCTCATCAGCCGAGCCTGCAGGCCGACATGGCTGTCGCCCATCTCGCCCTCGATTTCCGCGCGCGGCACCAGGGCCGCGACCGAATCGACCACCAGCACGTCGATGGCGTTCGACCG
>DBAW01000197.1:0-1528 GCA_002291855.1 Sphingomonas sp. UBA1000 | reverse complement strand
ACGATCAGCTCGTCAATGTCGACGCCCAGCTTCTTGGCGTAAACGGGGTCGAGCGCATGTTCGGCGTCGACAAAGGCGGCGGTGCCGCCATTTTTCTGCGCCTCGGCGATCGCGTGCAGCGCAAGCGTCGTCTTGCCCGAGGATTCGGGACCGTAAATCTCGACGATCCGGCCGCGCGGCAGGCCGCCAATGCCGAGCGCGATGTCGAGCCCGAGCGATCCGGTCGAGATCGCCTCGATCTGCATCGCCTCGCGGCTGCCCAGCTTCATCGCCGAGCCCTTGCCGAACGCGCGGTCGATCTGCGCGAGTGCCGCTTCGAGTGCTTTCTGCCTGTCCATCGTTCCTGCCTGCTTGTCCGACCCGACCACCTTGAGCTGTGCCGTCATGGTGAAAAGCCTCCGTAAAGCGAACGCGACCGGCGTTCAACGCGGCTTATGTATGCCATTTGTTCTTTAGGAACAAGTAGGGAACGACGGTGCTGGCTCCAGCATGGCCAGAATATCGGCCAGCGCCGCCAGCGTGAACGGCTTGGCAAGCAGCGGGCGACCCTGATGCGCGGCAGGCAGCGCGAGGTCCAGCCCGCCCGACATGAACGCAAACGGGATGCCGCGCGCCGCCAGCAGGTCGGCCACCGGCCAGCTGGGCACCCCGCCTTCAAGATTGACGTCGAGCAGCACGGCATCGAACCCGCCCTGCCCGACCGCCGCCAGCGCCTCGTCCAGCCCGGCCGCGACCCCGGCGGGCCGACGGCCAAGCTCGGCCAGAAAATCCTCGACCATCAGGCTGATCAGCGCCTCGTCCTCGACGATCAGGATCGCCGGGCATGGCAGGGGGGCGGGCATGGTCATGCCGTCCGGTCTAGCCGATTGTCCGGGCCGGCCAAAGCGCTGCGATCACGCGGCGGGCGGCGGCCTGCCCTCCGCACCCTGTTTGGGGGCGAGCGCGGCGCGCGCCGCCTCGGCCAGCTGCTGCACCGAAAATGGCTTGGGCAGAAAGGCGACACGGGCAATGTCGATCGACTTGCGCAGCTGTTCCTCGGCATAGCCCGACATGAACAGGATCGGCAGATCGGGATATTGCTCGCGCGCATGGCGGACCAGCGTGGGGCCGTCCATCGTCGGCATGACGACGTCGGAAATCAGCAGGTCGAACGCCTCATGCGCTTCCAGCTGTTCCAGCGCCTCCTCGCCATTGGTCGCGGTGACGACCTTATAGCCATGGCGGGTCAGCGCCCGTTCGGCGACCGCACGGACCATCGCCTCGTCCTCGACCAGCAGGATCGTGCCGCTGCCCCACAGTTCGGACGGGCGCTCCTTGGGCATGGCCGGGGCGGCGCTTGCCTGCGCATCGGCCTTGTGGACGGGCAGATAGAGGACGAAGCTCGTGCCCTGATCCAGCTCGGATTCGGCAAAGATGAACCCGCCCGACTGTTTGACGATCCCGTAAACGGTCGACAGCCCCAGCCCCGTACCCTTGCCGACTTCCTTGGTGGTGAAGAACGGCTCGAAAATCTTGGGCAGCACATCGG
>DBAW01000018.1 GCA_002291855.1 Sphingomonas sp. UBA1000 | reverse complement strand
CTGCTGCGCGAGCTGCGCGGGCGCGGCCATTTCCGCACCCGCCCCGAACCGAAGCTGATCGACCTGCTCGATCTGGTCGCGCTCGGCACGGTTGCCGATGTCGCGGCGCTCAAGGGCCTCAACCGCGCCTTTGTCGCCCAGGGGCTGAAGGTGATGGCGGCGGGGCGCAATATCGGGCTGACCGCGCTTGCCCGCGCCGCGCGCCTGTCGCGCGCGCCGCTGACCCATGATCTGGGCTTTGCGCTCGGCCCGCGCATCAATGCCGGCGGGCGGGTCGGCCGGTCGGATCTGGGGGTCAGGCTGCTCACCACCAGCGACCCGGACGAGGCCGCGCGCATCGCCGCCGAACTCGATGCGCTGAACGAGGAACGCCGCGCGATCGAGGCCGAAGTGCAGCTGGCCGCCGAAGCGGCGGCGCGCAGCGACGATGCCGTGCAGATCGTCGCCGGCGCGGGCTGGCATCCGGGGGTGATCGGCATCGTTGCCGGGCGGCTGAAGGAACGGCTGGGCCGGCCGGCGATCGTGATCGGGATCGACGAAGCCGGGATCGGCAAAGGCTCGGGCCGCTCGGTCGCGGGCGTCGATCTGGGCGCGGCGGTGATGGCGGCGCGCGATTCGGGGCTGCTCGTCGCCGGGGGCGGCCATGCGATGGCGGCGGGGCTGACAGTGACGGCCGACCGGGTCGATTCGCTGCGCGATTTCCTCAACGAACGGCTGGCCGATGCGGTGGCGGCGGCCACGGCCTCGCGCGCACTCGCCATCGACGCCGTGGTCAGCCCGCGTGGCCTGTCCCCCAGCCTGATCGAGGCGCTGGACGAGGCCGGCCCCTATGGCATGGGCTGGCCCGCGCCGCGCGTGGCGACCGGCCCGGTCAGGATCGTGCGCGCCGATATTGTCGGCAGCGGCCATGTCCGCACGATTCTGGCCGGTGAAGACGGGGCACGGCTCAAGGCCGTCGCCTTCCGCGCCGCCGACACCGAACTGGGCCAGGCACTGCTCGGCGCGCCCGCAGACCGGCGGCTATGGCTCGCCGGACGGGCCAAAACCGATGATTGGGGGGCCCGTCCGGCGGCAGAAATGCATATTGATGACGCAGCATGGGTAGAGTGACTTGACCAGCGCTTCGGACCCGTCTAACGGAGCGCCTCGCCAGCGATGGCCCCTTCGTCTAGCGGTTAGGACGCGGCCCTTTCACGGCTGAAACACGGGTTCGATTCCCGTAGGGGTCACCATTTTCCGGCATGTGTGCGCACATGCCGCGCGGTGCTGGCGTTAACCCCTTCCCTGATAGTTCACGACTCGTCTGGCGTCGCCGCATCGGTCCTCCGCGCCTTGCCGCGCGCGGCCAGATGGTGGCTGAAAAAGCGCACGACCTCGGCATTGAACCGGGTGTGAAAGGCCGGCCGGTCGAATCCCTCGCTCGTGCAGATTCGCGCCAGCGGCCCGCCCGCGCTGCACGGGGCGAGGAAATCGAAATGCCCGGCACCGGCGACGGCATGGAATTCGGGCGGGCGCGGCAGATCGGCGCGCACCGCATCGGCATAAAAGGGCGCGGGCAGCACCGCATCCTTGTCGGCGCGCCATAGTTGCACCGGCATCGTGACATCGCTCAGCCCCGCCCGGCCGAAGGTGAAGCCGAGGGCCGGGGCAGCGGCGACGACCGCCTTGATCCGGCGGTCCCCCGGCGCGGTCCAGACCGGGTTCGGCAGCGGATGCGCCTTCACCATCCCGCAATCGAAAAAGCCCGGATGATCGGCGCAGTGGCGCGCCATGCGGGTCAGATCGGGCCGCCCGCCGGCGGCGGCGAGCACGGTGAAGCCGCCGGCCGAAAAGCCGAACGCGCCGACCCGGCGGGGATCGAGCGCCGCACGGTGCTGCCAGCTGCCCAGCATATGGGTGATGAGGCCGCTGAGCGCCGTGACGCGCGCGTCCATCTGCGTCGCCCGGCTCTGGTCGCGCCAATTGTCGCCCGGATGGGTCAGCGCCGCGACGACGAAGCCGGCGCGCGCTAGCGCCGCCGCCGTATCGAAATGACCGGCAAAATGCCCGCCATTGCCGTGCGACATCACGATCAGCGGCAAATGCCGTCCGGCCGGCGCGGCATCGGCAATGGCGTTTTGCGTGTAAATGCCCAGCCGCTGCGGCACGGGGTCGCCATGCGCGGGGAACCAGATGCCGATTTCGGTGCCATCGGCCATGCGGCTCTGCGCGAAGCCGACGCCGACGGCACCCCGCACAGCCGCTTCCGGAACCGGGGCGGGGGCAGGCACAGGCACGGGCACAGGGACGGGCGCAGGGACGGGCTGGGCATGGCCAGGGGCGGACAGGCTCAGCAGCGTGAAGGCAAGGCGCAGGCTGATGGGAACGGGCATCACGGCACTCCAAAGTGGGGCCGCCGCTATCAGTCGGTGCGCCCGCTGCCGCGAGCCGGATTTCGTGAACGGGCGAACGGGTTCGCGGCCCGGCAAACGGGATGCCGGGCGTCCTGCCCCATCTCCCCCGCCCTCTCCCCCGTCGGCGCGGATCCGCAACAGGTGCATCTCCGGGGCCAAGGGGACCTACCCGGCTGATGGGCCTGGGCGGCGCGCCACGATCGCGGACCGCGGCGACGATTCCACCGGTGGTCGATTCGCATTAGGAGCGGGCATGGCCGATATCGCCCCACCCCGTCCCGCTGCCGCCTCCCCCGATGTCGCCGCACATGGCCCTGCCGCCTCGCGCCCGGCCCGCATCGTGCGCGTGCTGGCGCTGACCAGCGCCGGCGGCGTGCTGCTCGGCCTGCTCGGGCCGTTCGGCACCTATCTGAATGGCGGCGCGGGGGTCCGCATCTTTTACTGGGTCATGTGCATGTGGTGCGGCCTTGCCCTGTACGGGGCCGGGCTGGGGCTGGCGATGCGCCGATGCGCAGGCGGCGGATGGCGGTTCTGGATGCTGCTGGCCGGCTGGGCGCTCGCCGCGAGCGTGCCGCAGGCCTGGGCGAGCTGGTCGCTCGCCTTCAGGCTATGGCCCGAACTGGCCCGGATCGGCCTGTCGCCGGCCATCTGGTATGCACAGGTCGTCACGATCGCGCTGGTGGTGCTGCCCATCACCGCGCTCGCGATCCGCCACGCGCGCGTAAGCGACCCGCCAACCGCGACGGCCAGCGCAGCCCCGGGCACCCCGCCTGCGCATGCGGCCCTGTTCGCCGGCGACGTCATCGCACTCCAGATGGAGGATCATTATGTCCGCGTGCATTCGCCGCGCGGATCCGAACTGGTGCTGATGCCGCTCACCCGCGCAATCGCGGCGATGGGACCGGTCGAAGGGCTGAGGACGCACCGTTCATGGTGGGTCGCCCGCCATGCGGTGGTGCGCGTCGACGGCACGCCCCGGTCGATGAACCTGCACCTGACCAACGGCCTGATCGCCCCGATCTCCCGCACCGCCGTCGCGTCGCTGCGCGCGGCGGGATGGCTGTGACGGCGGGGGGATGAGGAGGCAACCGGCAACCACCAACGTGCGTCGCGCCGGGCACCTGCCCGCCGGACGATGATCCAGTCTTTGGTAGCTTCACCCTTATTCGCGATTTCTCCAGATCTCGCCTCGGCTTGAGCGTCGGAGCAGGCCGTGACCTGCCCCCCTGTGTTCCTCCAGTTGGGATTAGAGCCGGCCGGTTGTTTTGCGCCTCGTGACGTGCTCCGCTGATTGTTACCACTCAGAGGTAGAGTCCGGCTCCTTCATGATGGCTGTTTGATGGGATGCCAACGTGTCTGGGGGCATGCCCCCAGACACGTTGGCCGGCGATCTCGGCGGGGGTCTTCCCGCCCAGTTTCGAGTGTGGCCTGACGTTATTGTAATCGTGCCGCCAGGCATCGAGCACGAACCGGGCATGCGCCAGCGATGTGAACAGCGTCTCGTTGAGGCATTCGTCACGCAAGCGACCGTTGAAGCTCTCGACGAAGGCGTTCTGCATCGGCTTGCCCGGCACGATGTAGTGCCACTCGACCCGCCGTTCCTGCGACCAGCGCAGGATGGCTGACGAGGTCAACTCGGTCCCGTTGTCGCTGACCACCGTATGCGGCTTGCCGCGCAGCCCGATCAGCTGCGTCAGTTCGCGCGCGACCCGTATGCCCGACAGCGACGTGTCGGCGACCAGCGCCAGGCATTCCCGCGTGTAGTCGTCGACCACGCACAGGATGCGGAAGCGACGGCTGCACGTCAGCGTGTCAGAGACGAAGTCCAGCGACCAGCGCTGGTTGGGTCCATCTGGCAGCACAATCGGCGACCTGGTGCCCAACGCCCGCTTGCGGCCGCCGCGGCGCCGGACCCGCAGGTTCTCCTCGCGATATATCCGCAGCAGCTTCTTATGGTTGGGCGTCATGCCCTCGCGCGCCAGCAGATAACCGAGGCGTCGATAGCCGAACCGGCGGCGCTCCGCCGCCAGCTCACGCAGACGCGCCCGCAAGGGCGCATCATCAACCCTTATCGGCTGATAGCGGATCACCCGCCGGCTCACCCCAACCAGACTGCACGCCCGACGCTCGCTCAGCCCGTGATGCTCACGGGCATGGGCGACGGCCTCCCGCTTAGCGCCGGGCGTTACCATTTTTTTGATGCCAGATCCTTCAGCACCACATTGTCGAGCATCGCTTCGGCCAGAAGCTTCTTCAGCTTCGCATTCTCGTCCTCGAGCGCGCGTAACCGCCGCGCTTCCGACACCTCTAGGCCGCCGAACTTGGCTTGGTACTTGTAGAACGTCGCCGAGCTGATCCCATGGCGGCGGCACACGTCCGCCGTCGCCATCCCGGCTTCCTGCTCCTTCAAAATCGCGATGATCTGCTCTTCGCTGAACCTGCTGCGCTTCATTTTCGTCCGACTCCTTCAAGGCGGACTCTACTCAAAATCGGTCACATTTCAGGGGAGCATGTGTGGACGACCC
>DBAW01000211.1 GCA_002291855.1 Sphingomonas sp. UBA1000 | reverse complement strand
GGCAACGGGGTCGGGGGCAACCGGGGCGGGATCGGCCGCGCCCACCTGCGCCCGGGCGATCAGCGCATCGACCGCCGCCAGCAACGGCCCGGCATCATCGCTGTCAACAAACGCCTCGCCCAGCGCTGGCAGGCGGTCCGCCACCTCGGTCAGCCCCAGCTGGCGCGCGCCGTTCGCCAGCACCGTCACCGCTGCGCGCACCCGGCCGCCATGCCAGTCCGGCCGGTCCGCCGCGCTCAGGGTTTCGCGCTGCGCGATCAGCAATGCGGCAAGATCGGGGGCGTCGCTGCCGGCCGCGTTTTCCTGCGGCACGGCGATCAGCGTCACCTGATCGGCGACATAGCGGAAATGCCGCATCAGCGCGTCGCGTGGCGCGGCGCAGATGATCTCGAACGCCAGCCGGTTGGCATAGGCGTCCAGCTCGGCCAGCGGCGGCCAGTCGGTCGGTGGGACGATCCGTCCCCAGATCCGGCCGGGGGCCAGACGCGCGGTGCGCAGCGGATCGTCGCCGCTGAAATAGCATTGCGCGTCCGGCACATAGCGGATGAACACCAGCGGATCGCCGCCGCCATGGGCGGTGATCGCCGCCACCGCCTCGTCAGGCAGCGCGGGCAGCAGGTCAGCCGGGGCGGCGTCGGCGGGGGATGGATCTGCCGCATCCTCCGGCTGCGCGGGTGCGATCAGCGCGCGCAGGCTGGCCGCCATCGTCACCGCCTCCGCGCCGCGCGGCCCCTCGGTATTGCCCTCGCGCGCCACCTGTTCGCACAGCGCCGCGACCAGATCGGTGGCGCGCAGCAGATGATCGGCCAGCGCGGGCGTGAACGGCAGCATCCCGCCGCGCACCGCATCCATCAGATCTTCGGCGGCGTGCAGCAGCCGCGTCATTTCGGCCATGTCGAACAGGCCGCTATTGCCCTTGAGCGTATGGACGCAGCGGAACAGCGCGTTCATCGCCGCATCGTCATCGGGCGTGCGCTCAAGCTGCATCAGCCCGGTGCCGATGCCCTGCAGCAGGTCCTGCGCCTCGGCGAGGAACTGGTCGAGCAGCCGGCTCATGCCCGCCCCCCGGTCAGCAGCGCGACATGGTCGAGCAGCGTCTGCGGCCGCACCGGCTTGGGCAGATAGGCGCTGGCCCCGCTCGCCCGGCAGCGCGCGGCGGTGACGGCCCCGCTGTCGGTCGTGATCACCAGCGCCGGCGGCTGCGCGACCGGTTCGCGGCGCAGCGCCTCCAGAAACGCAAAGCCGTCGAGCCGGGGCATGTTCACATCGACGATGCACAGGCTGCACGGCCGGGTGAGCGCGGTCTCCAGCGCGTCGATGCCATTGTCCGCTTCCGCGACCGCATAGCCCGCGCCGGACAGGATCTCGCGGTAATAGCTGCGGATCACCGCCGCATCATCGACGATCAGGATCGGGTTCATGCCGGGTCCCCCGGCTTTTGATGGACGATGGCGCGGGGGAATCGGCGCGGGCTGAACAGCGACGAGATGCGCCCCATCGATTCCGAATGGCCGAGCAGGACGAAGCCGCCCGGTGTCAGCGCGTCGTACAGCGCGTCGACCGCCACGCGCCGCGAACGGTCGTCGAAATAGATCAGCAGATTGCGGCAGAAGATCACGTCGATGTCGCGGAAACCGCGCGTCTCGCCGGGGTCGGTCAGGTTGCAGCGGGTGAAGCAGACCGACTCGCGGATATCCGCAGACAGCTGATAATCGTCGCCGCGCGACTCGAAATAGCGGGCGAGCCAGGCGCGCGGCAGATGCTGGACCGAGCGGGCGGAATAACGCCCGGCCTGCGCGCGCTCGAGGACCGCCGTGTCGATGTCCGACGACAGGATTTCGACATCCCAGTCGGCCAGCCCCGGCCAGCGTTCGAGCAGATAGATCGCCACCGAATAAGGCTCTTCGCCGGTCGAGGAGGGCACGCACCAAATGCGGATCGGCCGCCGGTGGCGGCGGCGCGCGACGATATCGGGCAGCACCGAATCGACCAGCGCCTCGAACTGATATTCCTCGCGCAGGAAATAGGTCTCGTTGACCGTCATCGCGTTGATCAGCTGCTGCAGCTCGGTTGCCGCGCCGCCCTTGCTCAGCCGCGCCAGATAGGCGCTTGCCGATCCGCTGGCGGTCTCGCGCACCCGCTCGACCAGCCTTTTGTCGACGAAATAGCGTTTCGACGCATCGAAATGGATGCCGGTCTCGCGGTGGAAATAGTCGCGGAAGCGCTCGAAATCATCGTCGCTGACCCTCGGATGGCCCATGTTCAGCCCTCCCGCAGCCGGGCGACCGCCGCATCGGTCGCAAACTGCAAGAACGGCTCGGCGCGGAACCGGGCCTTGAGGCGCAGCAGCGCGGGCAGTGCCGCGCGCTCGCCCTGCCGGCCGAGCAGGTCTGCCGCCGCCGCGCAGACATTGGCGTCCTGCTCCTCACCCAGCAGCCGGATCAGCGGCGCGGCCAGCCGGCGGTCGCGCCGCCCGGCCAGCGCGGCGAGTGCGCGCAGACGCCGTTCGCTGTCGCGCGCCTGCGGGGCGGCACGATCCCCTTCTTCCCCCTCGGCCGGGGCGTCGAGCAGCGGCAGCAGCAGCGCGACCGCGCGGGCATCGTCGATCCGGGCGATCGCCTCGAACGCCGCCGCGCGCGCGCCGGGATCCTCGGCATCGAGCAGCGCGGCAACCCCGCCAAGCGCGGCATCGCTGCCGGTTGCAAGCAAGGCATCGATCAGCGCGGCGCGCACCGCG
>DBAW01000065.1 GCA_002291855.1 Sphingomonas sp. UBA1000 | reverse complement strand
TCGAGCGCCGGCTCGCCGAAGAAATGGTCGCCGCCCTGGGCGCGCAGCTGGAGCAGGGCGCGCTGGATCGCGCCGACGCTCTGCTTCGACACATTGCCGAAACTGGTCGTCAGCTCGGCCGCCCGCTCGGCGCAATGGGCGAGCATCGCCTGCAGATCATCGAGGTCGAGCAGCAGCAGCCCGTCCTGATCGGCGACGTGAAAGGCGATGGTCAGCACGCCTTCCTGCGTGTCGTTGAGGTTCATCAGCCGCGCGAGCAGCACCGGACCCATGTCCGACACGGTGGCGCGCACCGGATGGCCCTGTTCGCCGAACAGATCCCAGAATTGCACCGGCATGTCGCCATAGGCCCAGTCGGTCATGCCGATCTCGGCGGCGCGCGCGGCGAAGATCGCATGGGTCTTGGCAAGCGGCGATCCGGGCATGGCCAGCCCGGCCAGATCGCCTTTCACATCGGCGACGAAGCACGGCACCCCGGCCCGGCTGAAGCCTTCGACCAGCCCTTGCAGGGTCACGGTCTTGCCGGTTCCGGTCGCGCCGGCGATCAGCCCGTGCCGGTTGGCGCGGCGGAAGTTGAGCAGCTGGGGGCTGTCGGCCAGCCCCGTCGCGCCGATGCCGGCGCCGATGAAGATCCCGTCCTCGGCCATCATCCCCTGCTCCCCCTTGTCCCCGGCAATCGCCGCGGCCTTCGCTTGGTAGCGCCGGGGCGGTCATGGGGGCAAAGAAAAACCCTCCCCCGCGCCGGACGGGAGAGGGCTTTCAGCGCCGGTTGTGGCGTTATTTCTTGATCCGCACGCCGATATAACGCGGTGGATTGGCCCCGCGCTGGACGAGCAGCAGCACGCTGCCGCGCTCGGCCGCCTTGGCCTCCGCCACGGCGGTGCGGACATCGTCAAGGCTGGCGGCCGGGCGGCGGTTGATCGCGATGATGATGTCGCCGCGCTGCAGCCCCTTGGTCGCCGCGTCGCTCGACGGATCGATGCCGCCGATCACCAGCCCGCGCGTGTTGGCAGGCGCGCCGACCTGCCGCGCAATGGCCGGGGTCAGCGGCTGCACCGCCAGGCCGATGGCCGCCTGCGCCGCTGCCTGCGTATCCTCGTCATTCTCTTCATTGCCGAACTGGCCGTCTTCGCCGCCGAAACGCTGCGCCAGCTGCTCTTCGGGCGGGCGTTCGCCGACCGTGACCGTCACCGTCATCCGGCGGCCGTCGCGCAGCAGCTCGATCGGCACCTTGGCACCGATGGCGCTGTTCGACACCAGATAGGACAGCGTCTGGTCCGGGGTCACCGGCTCGCCGCCCACCGAGACGACGACATCGCCCTGGCGGATGCCGGCGCGTTCCGCCGCCTGCCCCGGCTCGACCCCGGCGATCAGCTCGCCGCGGTTCTTTTCCAGCCCGAGCGACTCGGCAATCGTCTCGTCGATCGGCTGGATCTGGACGCCCAGATAGCCGCGCTTGACGCGCCCGCCCTTCATCAGCTGGTCGATCACCGGCTTGGCCTGTTCGGCCGGGATGGCAAAGCCGATGCCGACATTGCCGCCGGAGGGCGAGAAGATCGCGGTGTTGATGCCGACCACATTGCCGTTCAGGTCAAACATCGGCCCGCCCGAATTGCCCTGATTGATCGAGGCATCGGTCTGGATATAGCGGTCATAGGCCCCGCCCTGACCGGTGTTGCGGTGCAGCGCTGACACGATCCCGGCGGTCACCGTGCCGCCCAGCCCGAACGGGTTGCCGATCGCCATCACCCAGTCGCCGACGCGGGTGCGCGTCGAATCGCCGAATTTGACGAACGGCATGTTGGTCGCATCGATCTTGAGCACCGCCAGGTCCGAGGCGAGATCGCGGCCGATCAGCCGCGCCTTGAACTCGCGCCGGTCGGGCAGGGTGACGGTGATCGATTCGACGACCGCGCCCTCGCGCCCGGGGGCGACGACATGGTTGTTGGTGACGATATAGCCATCGGCCGAAATGATGAAGCCCGAGCCGAGCGACTGGGCCTGGCGGGTGACCGGCCGCCCCGCCTCGCCGCCGCCGAACAGATCGGCAAAGGGCGTGCCGGCAAAGGGATTCGCGGCGCGGACCTGAACGCGCTGGGTGGTCGAGATGTTGACGACCGCCGGCTGCAGCCGCGCGGCCAGATCGGCAAAGCTCTGCGGCGCGCCGCTCGGGGCGGTGGCCGCCGGCTGGGCCTGCTGGGCACCGAGCGGCTGATGCAGCGTCAGCGAAGTGGCGACACCGCCAAGCAGCAGCGCGGAAGTGATGGCATAGGCGTAGCGCACGTGATCTTATCCTCTCGTGTCACAGCGGTGCGGACCGGATCCGCAGCCTTTTCCCCGTGAAGCAGGGCGGCTGAACGGATTTTGAATGACGTTTGTCATCGACGACATCATCACCGACCGCGTCCGTTGAACTCCCGCAAATAGGCGTTGCCCGGCGACAGGATGATGTTCGTCCCCGCTTCCGGCGTCTGGCCATTGGCCCCGAAGGTCAGCCGATAGCTCTGCATCGCCCGGTAGAATTCGTAGAAATCGGCGTCCTTGCCGAAACTGCCGGCATAGGTGCGCGCGGCTTCGGCATCGGCCTCGGCGCGGATGATCTGCGCCTGCTTGCGGCCCTGGGCATCGATAGTCAGCGCTTCCTGCTCGCGCGCCGAGCGCATCCGCTCGAACGCCGAATCGAGCGGCGTGCCTTCGGGCAGGTCGGCGCGCTTGATCCGCACATCGACGATTTCGGCCCCATATTGGCGCGCGACCCGGTTCAGCCCGGCCTGGATATTGTCCATGATCTGGCCGCGTTCCGGACTGAGCAGGCGGGAAAACGGCACCTTGCCCAGTTCGTTGCGCAGCGCCGATCCCAGAATCGGGCGCAGCTGGTCGGCAACGCGCTTTTCGTTGCCGGCGGTGATGTAAGTGCGCAGCGGATCGATGATGCGGAACCGCGCATAGGCATCGACATTCAGTCGCAGCTGGTCGGTCGACAGCACCTGCTGCCGGTCCATTTCGATGTCCATCACCCGCTTGTCGACCCACACGATCTGGTCGACGAACGGCAGCCGTGCGATCAGCCCGGCCCCGGATTTGCCGAAATTTTCGCCGGGCTGGTAGCGGTTGACGATGCTGATCGGCTCACCGAAGCGCACGATCACCGCCTGCCGCGTTTCGGGAACGACGGCCAGCGTCGCCGCCAGGATCACGAGCAGGGCGATCGCTGCGACCGCCAGCACCGCCGGATTGCGCCAGTTCAGGGCCGGGTTCACTGTGCCGGCTCCTCGATCGGGCGGGCGCGCCGCGCCGCTTCGGACAGCGGCAGATAGGGCACCACGCCGGGGGCCTCGACGATCGTCTTGTCGACCTTGGACAGAACCTGCTCCATCGTCTCGTAATACATGCGGCGGCGGGTGACGTCGGGCGCCAGCCGGTATTCCTCATAGACCTTGTCGAACGCCGCGGCTTCGCCCTGGGCACGGGCCGTGACCTGCTGCGCATAGGCGCGGGCGTCGTTCAGGTAGCGGATCGCCTGCTGCTGCGAGGCGGACACGCGCTTGAAGCTCTCATTGACCGCCTGGGGCGGATCGGCCTGGCGGATGGCGACGCCCTGGATGCGCACCCCGGCCCGATAGTCGTTCAGGATTTCCTGCATCCGCTGCGCGACCTGGGTTTCGATGGCCGTGCGGCCCGACCCGATGGCATCGTTCAGATTGACCGTGCCGATCACCGCGCGCATCGCGCTTTCGCCGACTTCGCGGATCGTTTCCTCAGGCTCTGCCAGCTGGAACAGGAACAGCGACGGATCGCTGATGTTCCAGCGCACCGAATAAGCGAGATCGACGATGTTCTGGTCGCCGGTCAGCATCAGATTTTCCGATTCGGCGGCGGGCGAGCCGATATCGACCGTGCGGATCGCCTCGATGTCCTGCTTGACGACCCGGTCGATGGGCGCGGGGAAGCTGATGTTCACGCCCGGCCCCATGGTGCCGGCATAGCTGCCAAGGCGCAGGATCACGCCGCGTTCCTGCGGGCCGATGCGATGGATGCTGGTGAACAGGATCCACGCGCCCGCCAGCGCCAGCAGCGCATAGAGCCAGATCGGCCGTCCGCCGAAATCTGGCATGCCGCCGCGCCCGAAGCCGTCGCGCCCCCTGCGCAGCAGCTCGTCCAGCGCGGTCGGCCCGCCGGGGCGCGGCCCGC
>DBAW01000138.1 GCA_002291855.1 Sphingomonas sp. UBA1000 | reverse complement strand
TTGCCCATGTCGGAGCTGAGCGCGGCACGGATCAGCGGCGGCGCGGCGGCAGCGCCGCGCAGGAAGCTGGAGTTGATGTCGGTCGGCAGGCCGATCAGGCGGACAGGGCGCATGGCTTCCCCTTACCCGGCAATCCGCAGCGCGATAAGGGCCGGCCGCAGTGCCGTCCCATCGGCGCGCATTCCTCGCCGCCTTACGCAACAGCCCGGACCCGCGCGGAGATGCCGCGGAAAGCCGGCCGGGGCCAGAGATGATGCGCAGGCGACCGGGGGCAGCCCGGGTGCCCGGAGGGATGCCGGATGGTCGAAATCGCCGCCTTTACCTATGGCCTTGTCGCCAGCATCATCCTGTCGCGCCTTGGCCGCGACCGGCGGGCGGCGCGGCCGTCTGGCCCGGTCGCGGTGATGACCGCTTGGGCGCTGTTCGGATTTTCGGCCGCGCTGGCCGGGCTGATCGCCGGCTGGCTGCTCGCCGGCCTCGCCTTCCTCTGAACCGGGCCGGGACGGCACCGGCACCGATCAACAGACGACGGCGTTCGGCGAAAGGCGCTTGAACGCCGACCGGCAGGGCCTAATCTTTCCCGGCCTCAAGGGCGGGAGACAGAAGTTTATGGCGACGACCACCACCACGATCGAGGAGACGGGCCTGGTCCTGACCCCGCCGGACCCGGTGCCGGTCGTCGCGCCGGAAAAAGCCGCCGGGCTGGTGCCGATCGAGGACAAGCAGAAGACCGAGCTGGATGCGCGGGTCGACCAGTTCGTCGCCGAACTGATCGCGCAGGACGTCAACTCGCCCGAGTTCGGCAAGCGCGTCGATTCGATCACCGCGCTCGGCCAGAAGGAAATCCGCGCCGCCGCCGGTGAGAGCAACCGCTTCCTCGACCGGCCGGTGCGCGCGATGGATCAGGAATCGGGGGTGGGCGCCGACCTCGCCCAGCTGCGGCGCACGATCGAGGATCTCGATCCCTCGACGCGCGGCGACCTGTTCACCAGGAAGAAGCTGTTCGGCATCATCCCGTTCGGCAACAAACTGCGCGACTATTTCGACAGCTATACCTCGGCGCAGAGCCATATCGCCGCGATCCTCGCCCGGCTGGCCAAGGGCAAGGACGAGCTGCTGATGGACAATGCCGCCATCGCGGTCGAGCGGCAGAAGCTGTGGGCGGCGATGGGCCGGCTCGAACAGATGATCCATATGTCCAAAACGCTCGACCAGAAGCTGGAGGACAAGGCGGCCGAGCTGGATGCGACCGATCCCGCCAAGGCCAAGGCGATCCGCGAGAGCGCGCTGTTCTATGTCCGCCAGCGCACCCAGGATCTGCTGACCCAGATGGCGGTGACCGTGCAGGGCTATCTGGCGCTCGATCTGGTCAAGAAGAACAATGTCGAGCTGATCAAGGGCGTCGACCGCGCATCGACGACCACCGTGTCGGCGCTGCGCACGGCGGTGACGGTCGCGCAGGCGCTCACCAACCAGAAGCTGGTGCTCGAACAGATCACCGCGCTCAACACGACGACCGCGAACATCATCGATTCGACCGGCAAGCTGCTGAAGACGCAGACCGCGCAGATCCACGAACAGGCGGCCTCGTCGACCATCCCGCTCGAAGTGCTCAGCCGCGCGTTCCAGAACATCTATGACACGATGGATTCGATCGACACCTTCAAGGTCAAGGCGCTCGATTCGATGAAGACCACGGTCAATGCGCTGTCGCACGAGGTCGAGAAGTCGCGCGGCTATATCGCCCGCGCCGAAGGGGCCGAACAGGCCCAGACCTCGCCGTTCCAGGCGCTGGAGGGCTGATGGCGGGCAGCGACGAGATCCTGTCCGCCGCGCAGGCGCTGCTCGCCCGCACCTCGCCCGAAGGCCGCGCCCGCGCGCGCCGGCGCTGGGAACGGCGCAAGCAGCGGCTGGTGCGGATGGCGCGGCGCATGTTCCTCGCGACGCTGGCGATCCTGATCGGCGCGATCGGCTGGGGCAGCCTGATCGCGCCGCTCGGCTTTGGCGGGGTGATGGCGGTCGCGCTCGGGCTGATCCTCGCCTGGGTCGGGGTGATCCTGTTTTCCGCCGAGCCCGCCGCCCGCGCCGAGGAGCTGCCGCAGGTCGCGCTTGCCGCGCTGCCGCAGCGCACCGAGGCCTGGCTGGAGGCGCAGCGCCCGGCGCTGCCTGCCCCCGCCCACCGGCTGCTCGACCAGATCGGCGTGCGCCTCGAAGGGCTGGCGCCGAGCCTGGCCGGGCTGGACGAGCGCGAGCCCGCCGCCGCCGAGGTCCGCCGCCTGATCGGCGAGGAGCTGCCAGAGCTGGTCAAGGGCTATCAGCGCGTTCCGGCACCGCTACGCCGGCAAGGCCCCGATGCCCAGCTGGTCGAGGGGCTGCGGCTGGTCGAGACCGAGATCGGCCGGATGAGCGAGCAGCTGGCGAGCGGCGAACTCGACAAGCTCGCCACCCAGGGCAAATATCTGGAACTCAAATATCGCGGCGACCCGACGGCCGAGTGACCGCCCGAGCCGCTGCCCGCGCGCGGGACCTCAATCCTCGGGAAAGCCGACGAACACCGCCGCCTCGGCAACCGACTTGCGCTCCGACACCACGGCATTGGCGGGAAAATCAGGGTCGGGCCAGCCAAGCGCGATGCTTTTCATGATCACCTGATCCTCGGGGATGCCGGCATGGGCGCGCACGACCGGGGACTGCATGATCCCCTGGCTGTTGATGACCGCGCCCAGCCCGCGCGACCAGGCGGCGTTGACGATGCCATTGGCCACCGCACCGCAATCGAACGGCGTGTCGTCGCTGCCATCGACGTCGCGGTCATAGGTGATGATGATGCACACCGGCGCATCGAACTGGCGAAAGCCGCGCAGCACCCAGTCCTGCCGCCGCGCCTGATCCTCGCGGGCAATGCCCATGGCGGCAAACAGCTGCTTGGCGACGCCGACCTGCCGGTCGCGGTGCTTGCCGGCAAAGGGCCGGCCGGTGCGGAACTCGCGGCTTTCCGGCACGCCTGCCAGCATCCGTTCGGTGTTGCCGGCGCGGATGCGGTCCAGCACCTCGCCGCCGATCACATGGAAGTTCCAGGGCTGGCTGTTCATCGATGACGGTGCCCGCATCGCCAGCGTCAGGATCTCCTCGATCAGCGCGCGCGGCACCGGATCGGGGCGATAGCCCCGGATGCTGCGCCGGCCGAGCACCACTGCGTCATAGTCCATTGGCGATCCTCTCCCTTTTCTCCCCGGCTAGAATAGCGGGCGGCGCGGTGCAATCGGCGGCGGATCGGCCCGGCGGATTGACACAGGTCATTGCGGCAGGCGTGGCGCGTTCCTAGCTTGGCAGGCATGACGATTGCCCGCCGCGACCTGCTCAAGGCCGCCCTGATCGGCGGCGGCACGCTGGCCACGCCCGCCATTGCCGCCACCACCATCGCCGCGTCGCCGGCCAGCGGCGTGCTGCGCGGCGGCAGCGATCCGCTGCTGGCGGCGGCACGGGCAGCGCTCGCCCGGCATGGCCATCTGGTCACCGACCGCGCGCGTGTCGGCGTCGTCGATTTCGCGCTGCCGTCACGCACGCCGCGCTTCTTCCTTGTCGATTTCGCCGCCGGGCGCGCGACCAGCCATCTGGTCGCCCATGGCCGGGGATCGGATCCCGCGCATCGCGGCTGGCTGGAGCGGTTTTCCAACCGGCCCGGTTCGGCGGCGACATCCGAGGGCGTCTATCTGACCGGGGCCGAATATCAGGGCCAGCATGGCCGCTCGCGGCGGCTGATCGGGCTGGATCCCACCAACGACATGGCCGAGGCGCGCGCCATCGTCATCCATTCGGCCTGGTATGTCGGGCCGGAGATGGTCGCCCAGCATGGCAAGCTTGGCCGCAGCGAAGGATGCCTCGCCTTCTCCAGCGCCGATCTGGCAGAGGTCATGGCGCGGCTCGGCCCCGGCCATCTGATCGTCGCCGGGCGCTTTTCCGGCTGACGGGCTGGGGTTTCGGGGCGTTTTTTGTGCGCCTCTCGGCGCGGGGGCGGGGTTGTTTGCGGTGCGGCTCGCGCCGCACGGG
>DBAW01000052.1:1291-5031 GCA_002291855.1 Sphingomonas sp. UBA1000 | reverse complement strand
GAGGCGGGCGCGCGGCTGGCGCAGGCGCCAATTGCCGCGCGCTGGACGCTGCTTGCGGCCCCGGTGCGCCATGTGTTCACGCATTTCTCGCTCGACCTCGACGTGGCGGTGGCGCGGCTCGACAGCCGTTGCGCGCCGCCGCCGGGCGGGGAATGGTGGCCGCTCGCCGAACTGGACCGGGCGGGCCTGCCCAGCCTGTTCGCCAAGGCCGCCCGGTTGGCCGTCAAGGGGCTGGCCGTCACGGGGAAGGAACAAGGGGATGATGATGGCGAACGCGCCTGACCGGAACATGGCTGATGGGAATATGGTCGACCGGCGCGGCTTTCTGGGCGGCGCGGCCCGACTGGGCGCAGGGGCGCTGGCGGCGGGCTGGGCCGGGCCGGCCTTTGCCGCGCCCGAACCGGTGCCCGCCGTCTGGCGCGGCGTCCATGCGCTCATCGGCCGTTATGTCGGGCAGAAGACGCTGCCCGGGGCCGCCGCCGCCGTCGCGCGCGGCACCGGGGCCGCCTATTTCCTGAGCGCGGGGACGCTGGCGCGCGGGTCTGCGGCGGAGGTCGGGCCGGATACGCTCTACCGCATCTATTCGATGACCAAGCCGATCACCGGCATCGCGGCGATGATGCTGGTCGAGGACGGGCGGCTGGCGCTCGACCAGAATATCGCCGATTTCATCCCCGGCTTTGCCAGCCCGCGCGTGCTGACCGATCCGGCGGCGGGGCTGGACAGCCGCCCGGCGCAGGGGCCGATCACCGTCCGGCATCTGCTCACCCACACGGCGGGCTTAGGCTATACCATCATCACCAAGGGGCCGCTGCGCGACGCCTATTTCCGTCTTGGCCTGACGCCGTTTGCTGTCACCCGACTGAAGCTGCCCGACCAGCCCGATGTCGTGCCCGCGCCCAGCCTGGCCGAGTTTGCCGACCGGCTGGCGACGCTGCCGCTGATCGCCGATCCGGGCACGCGCTGGAGCTATTCGGTGTCGCTCGACCTGCTCGGGCGGGTGATCGAGCTGGCCTCGGGCATGCGCTTCGATGCGTTTCTGGACGCGCGGCTGTTCCGCCCGCTGGGGATGACCAGCACCTTCTTCTCGGTGCCGGAGGCAGAGCTGCCGCGGCTGGTGACCAATTACTATCTGACCGACCGGGGCGAGCTGCCGATCGATGGCGGGCGGACCAGCGTGTTCGCCGCGCCCCCGGCCTTTCCCTTTGGCGGATCGGGGCTGGTCAGCAGCCCGCGCGATTATGACCGGTTCCTGCAGATGCTGGCGGGCGAGGGCGCGATCGGCGATGTGCGGGTGATGCAGCCCGATACCGCGCGCCGCGCCATGTCGAACCTGCTGCCCGAAGGCGCGTCGACCGCCGGCACCAATGTCGCCGGGCAGGGGTTCGGTGCGGGCGGTCGGGTGACGCTCGCCGCGACGCCGGCGGCCGCCGGCCTGGGTTCGGGGCCGGGGACGTTCGGCTGGGGCGGCGCGGCGGCGACGGTTGCCTTTGTCGACCGGGCGCGCGGCGTGCGCGCCAGCGGCTTTGCCCAATATATGCCCGATACCCGCCACCGCTTCACGCGCGAGTTGATCGCCGCCGTCTATGAAGGACTGTGATGCTGACACCCTTTAACCTTCAGCCCGGCTTTACCGGCTCCCCGCTCGACCGGGCGGACCGGCTGCGCGCCGATGCCGAGGCGCTGGCCGGCGCGATGGCCGACTGGCGGGCGCGGCTGCTGCGCCTTGACGGGATCGATCCGGTGCTGTCGCCCGACGGGCTGCTCGACTGGGGCAGCCTGGCCGAGGCCGATGAGACGGCGGAGCTGCTGCTGCTCGGCCTGATCGACGGCCGGCCGCATTTCGTCGCGCTCGATTACGGCCTGCCTGACGCGGCGACGCGGTCGCCGGCGATTTTCCGGATGCTCGATCTGCTGCCCTCGGCCGAGGCGGCGACCTATGCCGCCGCGCGCAGCCTGATCGACTGGCATCTGCGCCACCGCTTCTGCGCGCGCTGCGGCAGCGGCGACAGCCTGATCGTCCGCGCCGGCTGGGGCCGCACCTGCAATGCCTGCGGCACCGAAAGCTATCCGCGCGTCGATCCGGTGGTCATCATGCTCGCCGAACATGACGGGCGGGTGCTGGTCGGCCGCCAGCCGCGCTATCCCAAGGGGCGCTATTCGGCGCTGGCCGGCTTTGTCGAACCGGGCGAAAGCATCGAGGAAGCGGTTGCGCGCGAGCTGTGGGAGGAAGCGGGCGTCCGCGTGCGCAATGTCCGCTATGTGACCAGCCAGCCCTGGCCGTTCCCCTCGTCGCTGATGATGGCGTGCGTGGCGACCGCCGACGCGCCCGATCTGGTGCTCGACACCGACGAGCTGGAAGACGCCTTCTGGGTCGACCGGGCCGGGGTTGCCGCCGCGATGGCCGTGGGCGCAGGAGGGACGGCGGATGCGCCGTTCATCGCCCCGCCGCCCTATGCCATCGCCCACAGCCTGTTCCGCTGGTGGCTCGATCATGGCGGTTGAAGGACTTGCCGGGGAAGCCCCGGCAGCCCATGTTTGTGTTGCATAAATGCAACATTCGATTATCTGACGCGCGGAAGGACGGCAGGAAAACAGATGGCGGGTGATCCCTATTCGGTGCTGGGCGTGGCGCGCGGCGCGAGCGAGGCCGAGATCAAAAAGGCCTATCGCACGCTCGCCAAGGAGCTGCATCCCGACCGCAACAGCGACAACCCCAAGGCGGCCGAGCGGTTCGCGCAGGTGACCGCCGCCTATGACCTGCTGGGCGACAAGGACAAGCGCGCCCGGTTCGACCGCGGCGAGATCGATGCCGACGGCAATCCGGCCCAGCCCTTTGGCTATGGGCCGGGCCGGGGCGGCTTCCGTCCGGGCAATGGCCAGGCCGGGTTCGGCGGCGACAGCGGCGATTTCGGCGATATTTTCGAAGGGCTGTTCGGCCGCATGGGCGGCGGCTTCACCCGCGGCTTTGGCGGCCGCGCGACGCCCCCGGCCAAGGGGGGCGACCTGTCCTACCGGTTGCAGGTGCCGTTCGAGGATGCCGCGATCCTCAAGCCGCAGCGGATCACGCTCGGCGATGGCAAGACCATCGACCTGAAACTGCCGGCCGGCGTCGAGACCGGCACCCAGATGCGCCTTGCTGGCAAGGGCGAGCCGGGGCCGGGCGGGCCGGGCGATGCGATGGTGACCGTCGAGATTCAGCCGCACCGCTTCTTCACCCGCGACGGCGACAATGTCCGGCTCGACCTGCCGGTCACGCTCACCGAGGCGGTCGAAGGCGCCAAGGTCAAGGTGCCGACCGTCGATGGCGCGGTGATGCTCGCCATTCCCGCCGGGTCCAGCTCGGGCCGGGTGCTGCGGCTGAAGGGCAAGGGCTTTCACAAAAAGGGCGGCGAGCGCGGCGACCAATTGGTCACGCTGATGATCCACCTTCCCGCCGACGATGCCGAGCTCAAGGCGTTTGTCGAAGGCTGGGAGACGGGGCGGCGCAACCCGCGCGGCGCGCTGGGCGTCTAGCCGGGCATGGAGGCCGGGGCGGAGATCGAGCGTGCCGAGGCACCGGCCCCGCAAACGCCCGAGGCGCGCCGCCGCCGGCTGGTGCGCGCCGGCCAGCATGTCGACCGCACGCTTGCCCGGCTCGGCCCCGGATCGCGCGTCCGCATTGTGCTGGCGCGGGCGGCGTCGGGGATCTGGAACGACGGTTTCATCCATGCCGGCAACATCGCCTATCTGACGCTGCT
>DBAW01000052.1:0-880 GCA_002291855.1 Sphingomonas sp. UBA1000 | reverse complement strand
CGCGCGGCGATCGCCCAGTTTCTGGGGCAGGTGCCGCCAGCGGTCGCCGCGACGCTGCGGCAGCCGATTGCCGAGGTGCTGGGCGCGCGCAGCGGCGGGCTGCTGTGGATCGGCGCGCTCGCCGGGCTGTGGAGCGTTAGCGGCTTCATCGCCACGCTCAAGGACATTCTCTACCGCGCCTATGGCGTGCGTTCGACCGCGACCTTCTGGATGGCGCGGCTGCGCTATACGGCGATCACGCTGGCGGCCGTGCTGATGGTGCTGATGTCATTCCTGCTGCAGGCGGCGCTGACGCTTGCGGAACAGCTGATCCTCCGCTGGCTGCCCTTTGCCGATCAGGGGCTGGTGTGGCTGCTCAGCGTGTCGCGCGCGGTGCCGGGGCTGGTGATCTTCGCGGCCTTCTATCTGCTGTTCTATGTGATGACGCCGGGGGCCTTTCGTGCCGGCTGCCGCAAATGGCCGGGGCCGGCGTTCATCGCCATCTGGTGGCTGATGGTCACCGCGCTGCTGCCGCGCCTGCTCGGCCTGCTCGGCGGCTATGACCTGACCTATGGCAGCCTGGCCGGGGTGATTATCGCGCTCGTCTATTTCTTCGTCCTCGGGCTGGGCGTGGTGTTTGCCGCCCATCTGAACGCCGCACTGGCGGAAGTTCCGCAAGACGCGCTAAGGGAAGCCGCTTTGACGCAGCCAAAGGACGATATGTGACTGGTCTGATGCATGGCAAACGCGGGCTCATCATGGGCCTTGCCAATGACCGTTCGCTGGCATGGGGCATTGCCCGCAAGCTCAGTGAAGCCGGCGCCGAGCTGGCCTTTTCCTATCAGGGCGAGGCGCTGGAAAAGCGCGTCCGCCCGCTTGCCGAGCAGCTGGGTTCGGATTT
>DBAW01000246.1:10894-11049 GCA_002291855.1 Sphingomonas sp. UBA1000 | reverse complement strand
TGCCGGGCCTGATCGACAGCCATGTCCATCTCGGCTCCGACCGGGCGGGCAATGAAGGGCTGCTGGCCGGCTTTACCGAAAATCGCGAGCTGGCCGGGCTGGAGGCGCTGTGGAATGCGCGCAAGACGGTCGCCGCCGGCTTCACCACCGTGCGC
>DBAW01000246.1:0-10575 GCA_002291855.1 Sphingomonas sp. UBA1000 | reverse complement strand
CGGCTTCACCACCGTGCGCAATCTGGGCGATGCGGGGGCGACGCTCGCCCTGCGCGAGGCGATTGCCCGCGGCTGGGTGGACGGGCCGCGCATCGTAGATGCCGGGGCGTCGATCTCGGCCACGGCCGGCCATATGGACGACCGGCTGGGCGTGCGCGACGAGTTTGCCGAACATATGCCACACGGTCATCTGTGCGACGGCGCGGAGGATTGCCGCCGCGCAGTGCGCCAGCAGGTCGGGCGCGGGGCCGATGTCATCAAGATCGCGACCACCGGCGGCGTCAACAGCCGCATCGGCGCGGGGCTGGGCGCGCAATTGTTCGACGACGAGGTCAAGGCGCTGATCGACACCGCCCATCTGTACGGCAAGAAGGTCGCCGTCCACGCCCATGGCAATGACGGCATCCTGCTCGCGCTGCGCCACGGCGCGGATTCGATCGAACATGGCACGATGCTCGACGACCAGACGGTCGCGCTGATGCGCAAGACCGGGGCCTATTATGTGCCCACTTTGTCGACGGTGAACGGCTATATCGAGCGGCTGGCCGCCAATCCCGGCGCCTATTCGCCCGAGGTGCGCGCCAAGATCGAATGGCGGATCGGCATCACCGGCAAGTCGCTGGAAAAGGCGGTGCCGGCCGGGGTCAGGATCGCGTTCGGCACCGATGCCGGCGTGTCCAAACATGGCCGCAACGCCGACGAGTTCGAGCTGATGGTCAAGCATGGCATGACGCCGATGGCGGCCATCGAGGCGGCGACCGTCAACGCCGCCGATCTGCTCGGCCTGTCGGCCGAAATCGGCACCATCGAGCCGGGCAAGAGCGCCGATCTGATCGCCGTCGATGGCGATCCGGTCGCCGATGTGAAGCGGCTGAAGGCGGTCGGCTTGGTCATGCGCGCGGGCAAAGTGCTCAAGGGCAGCTGACCCCGCCCCAGATTGGCGAAATATTCGCCGATCCTTGGGAATATTCGCCGCACCGGATCAGGTCGCGCGCGCGGCAAAACAGGGTTATCGAGGAAATCCAGTCACTTAAAAATCTGGCACGGGCTTTGCAAAACATCTGGCAAGCCGGCGGATCAGCCGCCGGCTGCCAGATTTGAACAGCCAGACAGGAGCCAGACCGATGACCTTCACCAACGACCTCGCCAACCGCGCCGCCGCCCTTGCCGCCGCGCTCGCCATCGCTGCCCTGACCCTCATCGCAGCCGTCGGCCCGGCGACCCCGATGGGCCTGACCATCTGACCCCGCACCGCCAGACCATCGCCAGACCACTACCAGACCAAGGATCACCGCCATGCGCTTCACCCCCGATCTTGCCAATCGCGTCGCCGCACTTGCCGCCGCGCTCGCCATCGCCACCCTGACCCTGATCGCGGCGGTCGGCCCGGCCACCCCGGTCGGCCTGACGATCTGACCGCACGATATGCCGACCGACCCGAGCCCCGCCGTGCATGTGACCGACAGGGCCGCAGCCGAAGCCGGGCTGGCGCTTCACGGCATCGGCAAAAAATATGGCCGGCGCGTCGTGCTCGATGCGGTCAGCCACGCTTTCGCCCCCGGCCTGACGCTGCTCACCGGCCCGAGCGGGGCCGGCAAGTCGACGCTGCTGCGGCTGATCGCAACCGCCGAGCGGCCGAGCCGGGGCCATATCAGCTGGCAGGGCGCGCAGCTTGGCGGCGGCCTGCTGTCCGGCGGAGCGCGGGCGCTCAGCGCCTATCGCCGCACGCTCGGCTATGCCCCGCAGGCGGTCGACCTGCCCGACGATCTGACGGCGCGCGCCTTTATCGGCTTCATCGCCGCGCAAAAGGGGCTGGACGGCCAAGCGGCGGACGCCCAGTTCCTCGCCCTTGCCGATGCGGTCGGCCTTTATGCCGATGCCGGGCGGCTGATCGCCACCTATTCGGGGGGCATGCGGCGGCGGCTGGTGTTCATCCAGGCGCTGCTCGGCGCGCCGCGCGTGATCGCGCTCGATGAACCCACGGCCGAGCTGGACGCCGAAAGCGCGGGGCGCGTCGCCGCGCTGATCCGCGCGCGGGCGGCGAGCGCGACCATCGTCATGACCACCCATCTGGCGGCCGAACTGGCCGCCGATGCCGCCGCGACGCTGCGGGTCGAGGGCGGCACGGTGATGCCCGCATGATCGCCGCCCATCCGCACGCGCAGGCGGGGCTGGCCGCATGGCGTGCCGCGCTCGCCCGCTATGCCCGCAGCCCCGGGCTGTGGATCCTGATGCTGATCGCGCCCATCGGCGCGCGCTTCATGATCCCGACCGGCGATACCGGTAACATCACCATCGCCATCGGCAAGCAGCTGCCGGTGCTGACCGCGCCGGTGATCGGCGTGTGCCTGGGCATCACCGTGTCGACGCTGTTGCTGCCGCTTGCCTATATCTATCTGCGATCGAACACCAATCGCCGCCAGCCCTGGCAGATTCTGGACGTGATGCCGGGAACGCGGGTCGCGCGGACGCTCGGCCGGTTCGGTGCGGATCTCGCCGTGCTGGCGCTACTGCTCGCGGTGCTCAACGCCGCCGGGCTGTTTCTGGCGCAGATCATCCTGCCGGACGGGCTGGGCGGACTGGCGGGGGCCGCGCAGCTGAGCTTTGCGCTGTGGCTGATCGTTGCGCCCGCGCTCGCCGGGCTGGCGGCGGTCCGCGCACTGCTGGCGGCGGTGCCGGTGCTGCGCGGTGCGGGGGGCGATATCGTCTTTTTCATCCTGTGGATGACCAGCCTCGTCCTGCCGGTCGCGGCTGGCGACATGCGCGGTTTCGCCGCCCCCATCTATGATTTTCCGGGCTTTACCCGCCCGTTGCTGCACGGCACCGATCCGGGCAACGTCGATCTTCAGATCGGTGCGGCAACCGTGGCGCCGGGCCGCCGCCCGGTCGATGCGATGGCCGGGCTGATGTCGCCCGGCTATCCCGCCGCGCGCGCGGCCTGGGCGGGCATTGCGCTGCTGATCGCGCTGTTCGCCGGGCTGATCGAGCGCCCCCACCGCGCCCGCCGCCCCGGCATCGGCACCCGCCTCGCGGCGCGGATCGGCACAAGGCCGCTGCCGGCCGTCGGCCCCGAACGGCCCGCCGGCGCGGCGCGGATTGTGCCGCTGGCGCAGATCGTCAGCGAAGCGCGGCTGATCGCCGCCGCGCCGGTGTTCGTGCCGCTGCTGCTCGCCATTGCGGCCGGCGGGCTGCTGACCGGCATGGCCGCGCAGACCGAACAGGTAGCGTTGCTGCTGCTCGTATTCGGGGTGTCGGCACAGGCCGGGCGGATGGAGGGACGCGGGCTTGCGCCGCTGATTGCCACCGCCCCGGCCGGGCGCTGGCCCCGGCGGCTGGCGCTGGTCGCGGCGGCCGGCGCGCTGATGATGGCGATGCTCGCCCCCGCCGCGCTGGCCATGGCCGATCCGGCCCGGCTGATGACCGGCACCGCGCTGGCAGCGGGGCTGGCGGCGGCGGCGACCGGTCTGGCGATGATCAGCCGTTCGGCCTTCGCCCCCCGGCTGATCCTGCTCATCATCTGGTACGGCTATGTGGCCGCCTGAACGCGCCCGGCCGCGATCAGCGGCCGAGCGCCTGTTTGACCAGCGGGGCGATGCGCGTCGTCACCCGTTCGATCCCGGCGGCGGTCGGGTGGATGCGGTCAGCCTGCATCAGCTTTTCATCGGTCACGACGCCGTCGAGAAAAAACGGATAGAGCGGCACCCGATATTCCCTGGCCAGCTGCGGATAGATGGGGTTGAACGCGGCGACATAGTCCGGCCCCATATTGGGCGCGGCGACCATGCCGGTCAGCATCGCCGGGATCGCGCGGCGCTTCAGCTCGTCAAGGATCGCGGTCAGATTAATGCGGGTGTCATCGGGGCTGAGGCCGCGCAGCATGTCGTTGCCGCCCAGCCCGACAATCACCAGATCGGGCCGGCGCGGCAGCCCGTCGAGCACGAACGCCAGCCGCTGCCGCCCGGCGGCGCTGGTGTCGCCCGACACCCCGGCATTGTGGACGACTGCCTTCACCCCCGCCCCGGCCAGCGCCGCCTGCAACCGGGCGGGAAAGCTTTCGGTCTGGGCGACGCCATAGCCGGCATAAAGGCTGTCGCCGAACGCGACGACCAGCCGCGCATCGGCGGGGATCGCCGCCGGCGCGGCCGCGGGTCCGGCCTCGGCCATCGCTGGCTGCGCCGCGACCGCTGCATTGCCGGGCTGCGCGCCGCTGTCGGGCGCGGCCGAACATGCCGCCAGCCATTGGAGGATGGCGAGCGAGACCCCATTAAGGAACAGGCGCGGGCAGCGCGCGGGACGGGAAGGCTTCATGACCGAACATATCGCAATCACGGCGCGCAATGTCACCCTCACCCTTGGCCGGACCGAGATCCTGCGCGGCGTGAACCTTGAGGTGGCCGACGGCCAGAGCCTTGCCATTCTCGGCCCGTCCGGATCGGGCAAATCCTCGTTGATGGCGATCCTGTCCGGGCTGGAACGCGCGAGCAGCGGCGAAGTGCGCGTGGCCGGCGTCGATTTCTCCGCCCTTGATGAGGACGGGCTGGCGCGGGCGCGGCGCGGGCGGATCGGCATCGTGCTGCAAAGCTTCCATCTGCTGCCGACGATGACCGCGCTGGAAAATGTCGCCACCCCGCTCGAACTCGCCGGGCGCGCCGATGCCTTTGCGCGCGCGGCCGACGAACTGACGGCGGTCGGGCTGGGGCACCGGCTCGATCATTATCCGGCCCAGCTGTCGGGCGGCGAGCAGCAGCGCGTTGCGATTGCGCGCGCCGTGGCACCGGGGCCACGCATCCTGTTTGCCGACGAACCGACCGGCAATCTCGATGGCCGCACCAGCGATGCGATCGTCGATCTGCTGTTCACCCGCCGCCGCGCCGCCGGGGCGACCCTGGTGATGATCACCCATGACCGGGCGCTGGCCGAACGCTGCGACCGCGTGGTCGAGATGCGCGACGGGCTGATCGCCAGCGATCGGCCGGCCGAACGGCGGCCGGCGGCATGACCGGGGCCGCAACCGGCGGGGCCGGCTGGGGCGCATTGCTGGCGGTCGCGCGGCGCGATCTGGTCGGGCGGCTGCGCGGCCTGAGGCTGCTGGCCATCTGCCTGCTGCTCGGCGTGACGACACTGGCGGCGATCGGCAGCCTGACCGCCGCGATCAGCGGCGAACTGGCGGCGCGCGGCCAGACGATCCTGGGCGGCGATTATGAAGTCGCGATCAGCCAGCGGCGCGCCACCCCGGCCGAACGCGCGGCCATCGCCGCGACCGGCCGGATCAGCGAGACGGTGCGCACCCGCGCCATGGCGCGGCGCGGCGACCGGGCGGTGCTGACCGAACTCAAGGGCGTGGACGGCGCCTATCCGCTTTACGGGGCGGTGGCGGGCGCATCGCTGGCGGGGCTGGCGGCGGACGAGCTGGTGGTCGACCGCGCCTTTGCCGCGCGGCTGGGCGTGCGGCCGGGGGACCGGGTGCGCTACGGCACCGCCGATTTCCGCATCCGCGCTGTGATGGCGGACGAACCCGACCGGGTTGGCGAGGGCTTCACCCTCGGCCCGGTCGCACTCGCCTCGCTCGCCGGGATCGACCGCACCGGCCTGTTGCAGCCGGGCGCGCTCTACACGACCAAATACCGGGTGCGCATGGCCGACGGCGAACCGGCCGAGGCCGTCAAGAAGCTACAGGCACGATTCCCCGCCGCCAGCTGGACGCTTAAAGACCGCGACAATGCCGCGCCGGGGGCCAACCGCTTCATCGCCCGCATGGGCCAGTTCCTGTCGCTGATCGGGCTGGCGGCGCTGGTGATCGCCGGCATCGGCGTCAGCAACGGCGTTGGTTCCTATCTGGCGTCCAAGCGCGCCGGGATCGCGACCTTGAAGGTGCTGGGCGCGACATCGGCCGATATCGCCCGCATCTATCTGATGCAGATCGGCATGGTCGCTATCGGCGCGATTGCCGCCGGGCTGGTGCTGGGCGCGCTGCTGCCGCCGCTGATCGTGCGGCTGGCGGGCGATGTGCTGCCGGTCGCGCCGGGCTTTCGCCTCTATCCCGTGCCGCTCGCCACGGCGGCGGCTTATGGCCTGCTGATCGCATTTGCCTTTGCGCTGCCGCCGCTCGCGCGTGCGCGCAGCCTGCCCGCCGCGGCCCTGTTCCGCGCGCTGGTCGGCGCGCCGGGCCGGATCGACCGGCGCACGCTGCTGCTGGTCGCGGGGGCGGCGCTGCTGGTGCTGCTGATCGCGCTGGTGCAGGCGCGCGACCCGCTGTTCGCCGGGATCGTGCTCGGCGCGGTCGCGGCCGTGCTGCTGCTGCTCGCCGGGCTGGGGGTGGCGATCAGGCGCACCGCCCGCGCCCTGCCCCGGCCGCGCCGGCCCTTGTGGCGGCTGGCGATCGCCAATCTCCACCGCCCCGGCGCGCAGACCGCGGCTCTGGTCGTGGCGCTCGGCCTCGCGCTCACCCTGTTCGTCACTTTGGCGGCGATCCAGACCAGCCTTGATGCCGAAATCCGCCGCACCGTCCCGGCGCGCGCGCCGGCGCTGTTCGTGCTCGACATCCCCTCGGGCGAGGCCGCGCGCTTCAGCGCTGCGGCAACCGCCGCCGCGCCGGGCGCAGAGCTGAACATCGTCCCCGCGCTGCGCGGCACGATCACCGGCTATGGCAGCATCCGGGTCGCGGACCTCAAATCGCTGCCCGACGGGGCATGGTTCCTGCGCGGCGAACGCGGCGTCACCTATAGCGAGGGCGTGCCCGAAGGGTCCGAACTGGTCGCCGGGCGCTGGTGGCCCCGCGGCTATGCCGGGCCGCCGCTCGTCTCGCTCGATGCCGAGGCGGCGCGCATCCTCGACCTCAAGGTCGGCGACACGCTGACCGTCAGCGTGCTCGGCCGCGAGATTCCGGCGCGCATCGCCTCGCTGCGCAAGGTCAACTGGGACACGCTCGGCTTCAACTATATCATGGTGTTTTCACCCAACACCCTCGCCGCCGCACCGCACAGCCTGACCGCGACCGTCGAGATCGACCGCGCCCGCGCCGCGCCGGATGCGGCGGCGCGGGTGACGCGCGCGGTGCTCGATGCCTTCCCGTCCGCCTCGGTCATCGAAACCGGCGAGGTGATCGGCCAGGTCCGCACGCTGCTCGATCAGATGGCGACCGCGATCCTGATCGCCGCCAGCGTCACGATCATGGCCGGCATCGCCGTGCTGGTCGGCGCGATCGCCGCCGCCCGGCAGGCGCGCAGCTATGACGCCGTGATCCTGAAGACGCTGGGCGGCACGCGCGGCCAGATCCTGGCGGCGCAGGCGGCCGAATATGGCCTGCTGGCGCTGCTGCTGGCGGCGCTGGCGCTCGCGCTCGGGCTGGGCGCGGGCTGGTATGTGATGCGCCAGGTGTTCGATTTCGGCTTTGCGCCCGACTGGACGGTGGTCATCGGCACCCTTGTCACCGGGGCGGTCGTCACGCTGGGCATCGGCCTTGCCGGGTCGCTGCCGCTGATGTCGGTGCGCCCGGCGCGCGCGCTCCGGAGTCTCTAGGTCATGACCGCCACCCTGCCCCCCGGCCCGGCATCCGCGCCCGGCGTCACCGTCTGGTATGATGGCGCCTGTCCGCTGTGCCAGCGCGAGATCGCGGCGATGCGGCGGCTCGACCGGCGCGGGGCGATCAGCTTCATCGATGTCGCGGCGGATGCCGATCCCGGCTGCCCGATCGACCGGGGGGAGCTGCTCGCCCGCTTCCACGCCGCCGAAAATGGCCGGGTCCTGTCGGGCGCGGCGGCGTTCGCCGCGATGTGGCGGGCGATCCCGCTGCTGCGGCCGCTGGGCCTTGCCGCGCGCAACCGGCTGGTGCTGGCGCTGCTTGAGGCCAGCTACCGCGCATTTCTGCGCATCCGCCCCCGGCTGCAAAGGCTGGCGGGCAAAAGATGAGGAGAGCGACGATGACCTATGACGACAAGACGCTCGGCCGCAAGATGGCGGTCGCCGCCGCCATCGGCGCGGTGATCGCGATCCCGGTGCCCTTTGTCGGCCCGCTGTTCGGCGCGGCGGCCGGGGCCGGCTATGCCTGGTGGAAGGGCCGGCGGCGGGCCTGACCGCGCGGCCGCATGAAAAAAGGGGGCACCCGGCGGATGCCCCCCTGTTTCGCTCAGCCCGCTCCCGACCGGATCAGCGCGCGACGCCCATTTCGTCGAGCAGCCGGGTCGCGCCATCGACCTTGTCCATCGTCCACAGCATGAAGCGGCTGTCGACATGGATGGTGCGGTTGACCGCCGGGTTGAACATCCAGTCCGACACCACCCCGTCGAGCGTGCCGTCAAACGCAAGGCCGACAAACTCGCCGCGCGCATTGAGCGTGGACGAGCCCGAATTGCCGTTGGTGATGTCGACGGTCGACAGATAATCGACCGGCAGCGTGCCGAGCGACGGGGCGGCATAGCGGCCATAATCCTTGGCGCGGATCAGCTCGAGCATCCGGTCGGGGGCGTCGAACTCGCCCTTGCCGGTGTGCTTGGCGGCCAGCCCCTCGGCGGTGGTGAACGCCGTCCAGGCAAGCCCGTCGCGCGCCTTGCCGGTCACCTTGCCATAGGTGAAGCGCAGCGAGCCATTGGCATCGGGATAGAGCGTCCGCCCCTGGCTGGCCGCATAGGCAAGCCGCCCGGCCATATAGGTCGCACGCGCCTTCTGCATGTCGCCGGCCCGCGCCTTGGCCTTGTCCTCGCCCGCCCGGTCTTCGGCATAGGTCGCAACCGCGAGGCGGATGAACGGATCATTGGACGCCTCGAACGCCGATGCCGGCTGGTCGAGCCAGCCAAGCCGGGTCTTGGTGTCGGCAAGGCCGGTCTGCGCATAGAGCGTGTCGGCCACCGCCGGATAGGCGGCATCGAAGCTCTTGTGACGCTCTTCGGCGGGCAGCTTGCGATATTCGGCCAGCGCATGATCGAGGATCGCGCGGTCGACCCCGGCGTCATAACGGCGCTCGATCGCGGTCAGCCGCTGGACGGTGAAGGCACGGTCGCGGTCCTGAAAGCCCGGCTCGCGCGCGGCATCGGGCTTTTCGCGCTCCTTGGCCCAGCGATAAGCGAGCCGCGCGGCGGCAAACAGCTGCGCGCGGTTGAGCAGGCCGCGCCGCGCATCGGCGAGTTCGGCGGCATTCTGTTCGTCGACCAGCCGGTCAAGCTCGGCAATCGCCGCGCCGAACATCGCCTCGCGCTTCGGATCGGCCTTCACCCAGGCGCGGAACGCCGCCTCATCGGCCTCTTTCTTGGCGACCAGCCCCATGGCGTCGGCCCCGGCCAGTTCGCCGATATACTTCTTCTTATAGTTGTCGGCCCCTTTGAGGATCGACGCATATTTGATCGTCGCCGCCGCGTTGCCGGCAACCGCGCTCTGGATACGGTCGGAATAATCGTTGAGCAGCCGCTGCTGCAGCGGGGTCAGCGTTTCGAACGCGAACCGCGCCTCGGCCGCCGTGCGGTGGCGGAAGGTGACGCCCGGAAAGCCCGCGACCATCACGAAATCGCCTTCCTCGACGCCCTTGTCGGCGATCTTCAGAAACGCCTTGGGACGGAAGGGGACATTTTCCTTGGCATAGGGCGCGGACGCGCCGTTCGGCGCGACATAGGCGCGGTAAAAGCCGAAATCGCCGGTGTGGCGCGGCCACATCCAGTTATCGGTCTCGCCCCCGAAATTGCCGACCCCGCCCGCCGGGGCATAGACAAGGCGGACATCCTGAATCTCCAGCTGCTGCTGGAGGAAATAGGTCTGGCCGCCGAAATAGGGGCGCACATCGCAGCGGCGCGACGGCTGCTGCTCGCACGCCGCGATCAGCGCCTTGCGATTGGCCTCCAGCCGGTCATAGCGCGCGCGGCCGGTGAGCTTGTCCGCGCCCTTGACCATCGCGGCGGTGACGTCGCGCAGATCCTCGATCACATAGATGCGGCTGCCCGGCGCCGCCGGCAGCTCGTCGCCCAGCGTCTTGGCCAGAAACCCGTCGGTCAGATAATCCTGACCGGGCTTGGAGTTATACTGGATCGAGCCATAGACGCAGTGATGGTTGGTCGCGACCAGCCCCTGCGGCGACAGGAACGCCGCCGAACAGCCGCCGAGCGAGGCGATGGCGGTGAGCGGCGGGCGGTTGAGATCGCCAAGCGTCCGCGCATCGAGCGCAAGGCCGGCCTGTTTCAGCTTGTCGGCAATCGCCGGCGTCTGGCCGGGCAGCCACATGCCTTCCTCGGCCATGGCCGCGCTCGCGGCGGTGCCGAGCAGGGCGGCAAGGATCAGTCGGCGCATCTCTATCTCCCCTTTGCGGTGCTTCAATCTGGCTTTGGTGCCGGCGCGCGGCCGGACACATGCCCGGATCGCCTAACCGGCACGGGCCGGGCGTGCAATCACCGGCGGGGGGCAGGCCGCTGCATTGTCGTCAGCGGCGGCGCGCCGGGCGCAGGCGCAAAGGTTTCAACGGGCACGAAGCCAAGGCCGCGATACAGGCTCTCATTGCGCGGATTGCTGTTTTCAAGCCAGGCCGGCAGCCCTGCCCGGTCGGCGTCTGCAAGCGTCGCCGCGATCAGCCGCCGGCCCAGCCCCGCGCCGCGCGCC
>DBAW01000030.1 GCA_002291855.1 Sphingomonas sp. UBA1000 | reverse complement strand
GCCTCGTCCTCGTCGAGATCGTCGTCATCGATATCGAACGCCAGATGCTCCTCGACCGCTTCGCCGATCAGGTCGAGCTGTTCGGCGGTCGCGCCGAGTTCCAGCGTGTCGCCCTCTTCATCCTCGATGCGCAGCAGATAATCGTCGCCAACCCGTTCGATGGCGAAGCGTGACAGGGCCTTGGCCATTTGGTGCCTCCATGGCTGGTGGGGCCTGTTGAACGCGCCAGCGCGCAAGCGGATGCAGCGCGCCGACACACCTCCATAGCGCGGGCAGATGACGGTTTGGCGGCGGCCTGCCCGCTGAGCGGCTGGCGCAGCGACGCCGAACCGGCTTTAAGGGCTTTGGGCGCATAACCGGGGGAGACGGCGATGAACGTGACCGATTTCGAGGTGAAGGCACCGGGCGGCGGCACCGCCGCGCTGGCCGGCCATGCGGGCAAGGTGCTGCTGATCGTCAATGTGGCGAGCAAATGCGGCTTTACCCCGCAATATGCGGGGCTGGAGGCGCTGCACCGCCGCTTTGCCGACAAGGGCTTTGCCGTGCTCGGCTTTCCCTGCAACCAGTTTGCCGGGCAGGAACCGGGCGACGCGCAGGAAATCGCGACCTTCTGCACGACGACCTATGACGTGACCTTCCCGGTCTTTGCCAAGATCGACGTCAACGGCCCGGGTGCCGATCCGCTCTATGCGCATCTGAAGGCGGCGGCGCCGGGCATGCTCGGCACCCGGTCGATCAAATGGAACTTCACCAAGTTCCTCATCGACCGCAGCGGCAAGGTCGTGCGTCGCTATGCGCCGACGATCAAGCCGGACGACATTGCGCGCGACATCGAAGCGCTGCTCTGACCATGGCTCCAATCCGTCCCCGCAACGTTGGTCCGGCCGGGATCAACGGCAGGGACGCAGGGCATGGAGATCTGGGGCGGCCATGAATGCACGGTCAACCGGCTGGACGAGGCGCGCGGCGGACGCAACGGCACGATCTATTGCGACCAGACACGGCTGAGCGGGCATCACGACCGGATCGCCGACCTGGACCTGTTCGCAGGGCTGGGGCTGACGGCGCTGCGCTATCCGGTGCTGTGGGAGCGCGTGGCCCCGGACCGGCCCGACCGCATCGACCTGAGCTGGTCGGACGCGCGGATCGCCGCGCTCGACCGGCTGGGCATCCGGCCGATCATCGGGCTGCTCCATCATGGCGGAGCCCCCCGCTATACGAGCCTTGTCGATCCCGACATGCCGCGCCTGTTCGCCGATTATGCGGGCCGGATCGCCAGCGCCTATCCCCATGTCACCGACTGGACGCCGATCAACGAACCGGTGACCACGGCACGCTTTGCCGGGCTTTACGGCCATTGGCACCCGCATGGCCGCAGCGAGGCGACCTTTCTGACGGCGCTGGTCACCCAGATCGAGGCGACGGTCGCGGCCATGGCGCGCATCCGCGCCGTCAATCCCGCCGCCCGGCTGGTGCAGACCGAAGATCTCGGCCGGACCTATGGCCCGCCCCGGCTGGCCGCCCTTGCCGCACATTACAATGCCCGGCGCTGGCTGGGCTGGGATCTGCTGACCGGGCGGGTCGGGCCGGACCATTGCGCCTGGCGGCTGTTCGCCGACGCGGGGCTGGCCGACCGCGTGCGCGCGCTGCCGCCCTGCCCGCCCGACATGATCGGCATCAATCATTATGTGACGAGCGACCGGTTCGTCGACGACCGGCTCGACCGCTATCCCGAACTGCCCCGCCCCGTCGCCGGCTTTCACGACCTGACGGCGGCGCGCGTGCTCGATCCGTCGCCCCCGGGCCTGGCGGGCGCGCTGGCCGAAGCCGCCGCGCGCTACGGCCTGCCGCTTGCGGTGACCGAAAGCCATCTGGGCTGCACCCGCGAGGAACAGATGCGCTGGCTGGCCGAGGGCTGGCAGACCGTGAACCGGCTTGCCGCCGCCGGCATGGACATTCGCGCCTTCACCATCTGGTCCCTGCTGGGCGCGCACGACTGGTGCAGCCTGCTCACACGCCGGCGCGGCCGCTATGAAAGCGGGGTGTTCGACCTGCGCGCCGGACGACCGCGCGCCACCGCGCTTGCCCGGCTGGTGCGGGGGTTTACCGGCGATCCGGCGGCGCGCGCATGGGCACAGGCGCATCCGGCGCTGGCCCGCCCCGGATGGTGGCGACGCGATGTGCGGTTCGAACACGCGCCGCATGTCTGGACCGGCGACCGGCCGGCCGCCCCGCCCGAACGACGGGTGCCGCCAATCCTGATCACCGGCGCGACCGGCACGCTGGGCCGCGCGCTGGGCCGCGCCTGCACGCTGCGCAGGCTCGATCATGTGCTGACCGACCGCGCAAGCTGCGCGATCGACGATGCCGATGCCATTGCCCGCGCGCTCGACCGGCTGCGCCCCTGGGCAGTGATCAACGCGGCCGGCTGGGTGCGGGTCGACGCGGCGGAACAGGCGGCAGACGCCTGTGCGTCGGCGAATGCGCGGGGAGCCGAGCTGCTGGGCGCGGCATGCGCCGCGCGCGGGCTGAGACAGATGCTGTTTTCATCGGACCTGGTGTTCGATGGCGCGACCGACATGCTCTATGTCGAAGACGACACGCCCCGGCCGCTCAGCGTCTATGGCCGCAGCAAACTGCGCGCCGAACAGGCCGTGCTGGCCGCCGATCCGCGCGCCCTCGTCATCCGCACCGCCGCGTTTTTCCAGCCGTTCGACTCGCACAACTTTGCCATGGCGGTCGAATCGGCGCTGTCGGCCGGGCAGCGATTCGACGCGGCAGCGGGCCATATCGTCAGCCCGACCTTCGTCCCCGATCTGGTCCATGCCAGCCTCGACCTGTTTCTCGACGAGGTCTGCGGCATCCGCCACCTGACCCATCAGGATCCGGTCAGCTGGCTCGATTTCGGCCGCGGGGT
>DBAW01000190.1 GCA_002291855.1 Sphingomonas sp. UBA1000 | reverse complement strand
GGGTCGTCCACACATGCTCCCCCTGATTTTCCTTCACGCGCATTAAGAGCCTGGCCTGCACATGAGCTCCTCCGAGTTGTCGGACCACTGGCCGGCCTTCATCCAGCTTTTACCGGCAGCGGCGGGCCATGTGCCGTCGACCGGTTCAGCAGCGATATCGGCGGCTTGTTGCCGATCGCGCAATGTGGCCGCCCCTCGTTGCGGTCACTACGCCAGCCCCGGCAGCGGCAAACCGCTTTGGTTCTGGCCGTCACACGATCCCCAGCGCACTGAGGGTGAAGGCAATGCGTTCTGCCTGCCACCGTCTGGCTGTCATGGGATCAGCCGGGGCCCAGTGATTGCCGTCCCGATCCAGTCTGAGCGCCAGCCGGTTCTCGGGATGCGCCGCGCGCAGGCGGGCGACATATTTGAGCACGCCCTGCCAGGGGATGCGCACATCGGCGAGCGAGGCGGTCAGATAGACTGGCGGCAGCTTCCGGTCAGGAAGGTTCTGGTAGGCGCATAGTCGCAGCACCCGTCCAAAGGCAGCCGGATCGCCCGCCACATCGCCGACTTCCGATCGGTCGGCGGCAGAGGCTGCTGTGCGCGTATCGAGGAGACCAGTCAGCACATCGAGAAACGGCACATTGGCCATCACCCCGGCCCACAAATCGGGCGCGCGGTTCAGTGCCGCGCCGACCAGCCAGCCTCCGGCCGATGAGCCCGAGCTGACCAGCTTTCCGGCCGGCACGATCCCCTGCGCGGTCAGCGCGCGGGCGCAGGCGATGAAATCCTCAATCGGCTGCCCGCGCCGCTCCCCGCGGCCTGCCTCGTGCCATGCCCCGCCCAGATCGCCGCCGCCGCGCACATGGGCGATGACATAGGCGACCCCGCGCGTCAGCAAGCTGAAGCGTTGCGGATCGAAATCGGGATTTTGCGGAATGCCATAGGCACCGTAACCGTAAAGCACCGCGCCGCGCAGGGATTGTCCGCGCGGCCGGATCATCGACATCGGGATGATCGTGCCGTCGGGCGCGTTCGCGAACAGCCGTTCGGCGACGAAGCCTCGGGGCGGGCCTGAGGCCGGCGCGAGCGGTGCGAGGGTTCCATCGGCGAAGCTGTATTCGGACAGGGCCTTGGGCGCGGTGAAACTTTCCACCCCGAGCCGGAGCCTGTCCGGATCGGGTTCGCGGTTGGCTTCCGGTCCGGCGGTCCAGCGATCGAACCCGGCCACCGTGACAGCCTCCGGAAAGTTCACGATCCGCCATGTCCCTGCTTCCCGGTCGAGCACCCGCACCCGGCTTGCGCCTTCATGGCGCTCGGCCAGCACCAGATGACGCCGGAAAGCCTGATGCCATGTCATGCCGGTGCGATCCTGTGCGGGCAGCACCTCGCGCCAGCGATCCGGCTGCGCCAGTGGCGCGGTGACAAGGCGGAAATTGGGATGCGTGTCGTTGGTGAGCATGTCGAGCATCTCACCGCCGCCGTGATCGACGACATAGGTGCGGCCTGCCCTGCGGAGACTGACAGGCCGGGGTGTCTCGGGCTTTGCGCGGTCGAGCAGCCAAACCTCCTCGGTAGAGGTCTGTCCGGTGTTGATCAGGGCAAATCGGCCGGACGTTGTCTGGCGGATCTCGACGAAGAAAGCAGGATCGGTCTCAGTGAACAGCACTGGCCCCGCATTTTGCGGCTCACCCAGCCAATAGACCCGCGCTCGCCACGCTCGGCCTGATGCATCGACTTCATTGTAGATGATCCCTCGGCTGTCGGCGGTCCAGACCAGACGCTCCGAGGTGATGGACACCCCGACGTTCCGGATCGTATCGCCCAGCAGCCGACCCGTCGTAAGGCTCTTGAACCGGACGGTGTAGATTTCGGGCGTGTCGAGAACGGCAAAGGCAAGCATGGTCCCATCGTCTGACAGGCCCCAGGCCGCGAACTCTCCGATCGGACGGCCATCGGCACCGTGCTCGGCGGCATCGAGCAGAAGCTGCCGTTTGCCGCCCATGCGGTCAACGCGCCAAAGCTGCCTTCCGCCTGCCTCCCATTGGCTCCAATAGCCATAGTCGCCATCCCAAACCGGCGCAGGTGGGCGCACGGGAGGGACCGCCGCATCGGCTTCGGCGAGCAGCGTCTTCACCAGTCCGTCAAGCGGGGCCATGACCCGTTCGGAGGCGGCAGCAAGCTCTTCCATAAGCTGCGCGACCTGCGGATCATCGAGCGCAGCCTCGTCCAGCCAGCCAAAGGGATCCGTGATGGTCACGCCGTGGACCACACGGGTGCGCGCGCCGGATGCGGCCCGTTCCCTCGCCAGAACCGGGATCAACGGCATGCCCGCCAACAGTCCGGCCCCCGACAGGCCCTTGATCACAATACGGCGGCTGGGTGCTGCGGCGGGAGGAGGCATCGGTGCAGGGCTCCATTCACGAAGGAGCCGCCTGATCGCCGTTATGGCCATTTGCAGGGGGATTTTGCCATGAACGGGCACATCGGGCCCGCAAACGGGCCTGTCAGACGATCAATTGTCGGAGCGCCTGCGAGCCCGTGCGGCTCATCGCGACGATCGCCCCTGTCGCCATATGCGCGACCAGCCGCCCGCCGCCGGCAGGCTCGGCATGATCGAGATGGTCGATATTGATGATGTGCGAGCGATGCACCCTGATGAACCGCGCCGGATCGAGCCGCTGTTCGAACTCGCCAAGGCTCATGCGCACCAGATGGATGCCGGTGAGCGTCGTGACCTCGGCATAGTCCTGCGCGCCAGCAATCAGCACGATGTCGCGCACGTTAACGGGCGCAATGTCGTCGCCGGTCCGGGTGAAGTAGCGCTCGAGCGGCGGGGCGGTGACGATCGTGACCGCGGCGGCTGACCGCCCGCCGCGCACGGCATAGGTGGTGGCCGCCACCGCCCAGTAAAGCACCAGCCCCTGCAAGGCCTGCCAGATGAATGCGCCGCCGGTGAAGCCGGTGAAATCCAGCGCACCGCCCGATATCAGCGCATTCATGACCGCCAGCAGGCAGGTCACCAGCGCGAACCATATGACAGCAAAAGCCGCGGCGGCCGCGACATGGCCGATGATTTGCGCCGCGACCGACCATTGCATCAGGTGTCGCCTGATCAGCCAATAGGCCGCCGCTGCCAGAACCGCGAGCGGCGCGACGTTCACAAGCGCGATGAGCGCGGAATGGGCAAAGCCATTGCCCGGCACCTGCAGAAACACCAGCAGATACAGCGCCCAGACCCCGCCCGATGCGCACAGCCAGAGTGTCAGCGGGCTCGGTGGCGGCAGAGTTTCGCTGGGCTTCGCGTCAGGGTCCCGCACGTTCAGCATCCTCGCCAGATACCACCCCTCCGACAGCTCTCACAGCCTTACACAGGCGTCACGCGCCATCATCGATTTTCAAACATTTTTCCCGCCCGTCACCGGCCATGAGCTGGGCCTATCCGCGGTCCCTAAAGCAGCGTGGCCGGACCAGGCGGATGCCCCATCGGATTGCCTGCGCAACCCGGTGGCCGGACCTTTCCGCTTGGCTCATTCGCGCTGCACCCAAGCTCCTTGCGTGAGGCGAATGCACGAAATCGACGCATTAACCGCACTGCAGCGAAGCTCCCGGGGAGATGTTTTCCGAGTAATTATTCATACGTTGCGGACATGGACCATATGACCGCGATCTTCAACATACTGACCTTGAAACGGCGAATGCTTTTCTCACCCTCTTCCAGACCCTTGTCTGGTTACGGACGACAGAATCTCGTCCCCTCCCACAGCGGAGATTCTGCACAAAGCCTATCGTTATTTTCTCCTGACCCAGCTAAACTGCGACCGGGGCAACTCGCCTTCCCGGTTTCGCGAGGCATAGATGGACGGCCAGTCACACATGGCAGCCAGCGAGGCTATGACGAGCGAGGAGCGCGCATTGCCTGCGTTCCTCGACCTTGCCTCCCTGCTCATGGCATCGGCATCGCCGATCGCGGTGTTTAAGGGCGCAGATCACTGCTGCATTTTCGCCAACGATGCCCATAATGCCGCATTTGGCCGGCCGGGTGCGTCCGGAACGCCCGTCGCCAAGGCATGGCCGGAACTGGCCGGCCAGATGTCCGACTGCTTTGATCGCGTCTTCTCCACCGGAGAGACGTGTACATTATCCAATGTCCGCAGGTGCCTGACCGACGAGAATGGCAAGCCGCATTCGCGCTGGTATCGGCAGACCCTTCAGCCATGGCGCGACCGCAACGGACGGCTGGGAGGCGTCGTCAGCCATGCCCATGATATCACCCAGGAGGTCGAAGCGGCCGAGACCCTGGCCAAGCGCACGGCAGAACTGGAGTTCGCTCTCGAGCTTGCCGGAGGAGTCGGCTCATGGTCCTGGGATGTTGCAGCAGACAGGGTAACCGCCAATGACCGGTGCGCGGCCCTGTTCGGAGTGCCTCTAAAAGAGGCGCAGGGCCTGCCGCTCGCGCGGTTTGTCGAGGCGATCCTCCCGGAAGACCGGCAGCGGGTCGAGGCGGCGATCGCCTCGGCATTGCAAGGCAGCGACGATTACCTGCAGGATTACCGGGTGCAGGCGCCGAACGGAGCCAGACGCTGGGTCACAGCGCGCGGCCGCTGCTTCCGTGACGACAAGGGAGAGGTCACCCGGTTCTTCGGTGTCGTGTTCGACATTACCCGCCAGGTCGAAGACCGCCAGCAGGGAGAACACACCGATGCCCTGCTCAAATCTTTTCTCGACAATTCCGCGAGCTATATCTTCGCCAAGGATCTCGAGGGTCGTTACATCCTCGCCAACCGGTTCTATCTCTCGGCGTTCGGCGAAACCGAGACCAGCCTTTATGGCCGCACCGACCGCGACCGCTTTGGCGAAGGCGAGCCATACAGCTCCAATGATCGACGTGTTGCCGAAAGCGGCATGGCAATCGAGTTTGAAGAGCAGGCCGTCCGCCCCGATGGCGAGACAATCCATGCGATCTCGGTCAAATTCCCTCTGCGGGACACCAGCGGCACCCTGTTTGGCACGGGCTCGATATCAACCGATGTCACGGACCGGCGACGTGCCGAAGCCGCGCTCCTCGAAAGTGAGGAACGCAGGTTGCGCGCGATGCGTGCAGGCATGGTTGGAACCTTCGAATACTATCCCGACCAGGGCCGGTTCGTCTGCGACGACATGACGGCCGAAGTCATGGGCCTGCGTGACAATCACCCCTCGCTCGGCGAACTCTCCGATGCATTTCATGCCGATGAGAGACCAAAATGGGAGGAGTCTCGGGCTCTCCTGCTCGATCTGGCACCGGATGCGCGGCCCTCGCTCGAGTTTCGTCTTGCCGGCGATGATGGACCAGCGCGCTGGATCGCGATTACCGGTGTTGTAGAACGCAACGAACAATATCCGGCGGTTTTCCTGGGGACGGTGCGCGACATATCCGAGCGCAAGGAATATGAGGAACGCCTCGGCCTGCTAAACCGGGAACTCAGTCACCGGGTCAAGAACCTCTTTGCGGTGACGCAAGGGATGATCCGCTTGACCGCCTGGCACGAGCCGGGGGTTGCAGCATTCGCCAGTCAGGCTGTTGAGCGGATTGATGCACTGGCCGCCGCTCACTCGATCGGCTTGGGTGCCGAAGCAACGGACCCAGTCAGTTTGCGGGAAATGCTTGCGGCAGTCATGCGCCCATTCGGGCAGGCGAACGGCGACCAGATCCGGCTCATTGGCCCCGACGTTATGATTCCGCAGCATATCGTGACGCCTTTGGCGCTCATCGCTTACGAACTGGCCACCAACGCCCTCAAACATGGGTGCCTTGCGCACACCGACGGCCGCCTCGGCATCGAGTGGAATGCAAAGGATGACAGTGTTTCGCCATCCTGTGTCGAGCTGCGGTGGAGCGAGACTTGCTGCATCCCCGTTGGCGAGCGGGTGGCGGACGCCAATGGCGGTTTCGGCCAGCGCCTGATCGACGCGTCAGTGCGGCAAATGAATGGCAGCTACCGGACCGAATGGCTCGATGCCGGATTGTGCATCCTATTCGTCATCCCCCTTGCGACGAAACAATGATGAGAAGCACTTGTCCGCCCTTGGTCCGCAATGTGTGAAGCGACAGCGTCTTCCAAGTCGCCATCGCCCCTCCCCGTAGGCTCCCTCGAGATGAGGTAGAGTCTGCTGCGAGCGAAAGAGCAGATCATCGGCATGAGCAAGGAGCAGGGGGCTGTGCTGCCGACTGCCGAGGTTTGCCGCAGCCAGAGTCCGCCGTTGAGGGTGGCGGCGCATGAAGGCGACGACCGTCAGCAGAAAGTAGAGTAAAAGTAGCGCCGGCAGCGCAAGAAGCAGCTTCAGCAAGGGCGTTTGGGCGAGAATGGCAGACAGACCTGTCAGTTCGGACGTGATTTTACTCCGTGATGGGGGCTTGCGGGCGCAGATGAGCGATCACGCCGTGTTCGAAGGCGCGAGCGTCGTCAGCGCCTCGCGCAATGTCTTCCGGCGCGATCGCCAACCGGATCGAACCTTCGGCCATCAGAAATCCCTCACGACAGTGGTGGATCAGCGTGGTCAGATCATGCAAGGCGCTGACGATCAGCCAGCCGTCACGCGCCATGTTCGCCAGCGCCTGACGGGCATCGAAGCAGGCCACCGGATCGAGCCAGTTGAACGGCTCGT
>DBAW01000207.1:6198-7231 GCA_002291855.1 Sphingomonas sp. UBA1000 | reverse complement strand
GCCGTTCTTCCCAACAAACAACACCCGGTGCCGTTCTTCCTGAACGCCTCCCCAGCCCCCGATCAGACCTTCAGTTCGCGGGCGATGGATTTGGCGGTCGCCGCGCCGTAGGGCGGCTTGAACCCGGCCAGCTTGGCGATGTCGATCTTGGGCTGGCGATAGACCGAGCGGGCGTGGCTGAACGTGCGGAATCCGTCCAGCCCGTGATAGGCCCCCATGCCCGACGGGCCGATGCCGCCGAACGGCAGATCCTCCATCGACACATGGAAGATCACATCGTTGAGCGTGACCCCGCCCGAGATGGTGCGATCGAGCACGCGGCGTTCCTCGGCCGCGTCGGTGCCGAAATAATAGAGCCCGAGCGGCCGGTCGCGGCTGTTCACATAATCGATGGCATCATCGACCCGGGCATAGCGTTTGACCGGCAGCACCGGCCCGAAAATCTCGTCCTTCATCACCTGCATGTCGTCGCTGGGATTGCGGACGATGTAGAGCGGCATCTTGGTGCCGTTGGAGGCCGCGAAATCCTCACCGGCCGGGTTGACGGCGATCACCTCGCCGCCCTTGGCCCGCGCATCGTCGAGATAGGCATTGAGCCGGCCATGATGGCGGGCATTGACCACCGCGGTATAGTCGGGATTGTCGAGCAGGCGCGGATACATGGCCGACACCGCCTGGGTCAGCCCGGCGATCACCGCCTCTTCCTTGTCCTCGGGCACCAGCAGATAATCGGGCGCAAGGCAGATCTGCCCGGCATTGAGCATCTTGCCGAGCGCGATCCGCCCGGTCGCCTGCGCCAGATCGGCGGAGCGGCCGATGATCGTCGGCGATTTGCCGCCCAACTCCAGCGTCACCGGCGTCAGATTGTCGGCGGCGGCATGAAGGATGTGGCGGCCGATCGGCGTCGCGCCGGTGAAAATCAGATGATCGAACGGCAGCGCGGAAAAGGCCTGGCCGATATCCGCCCCGCCGCTGACAAAGGCGAGCTCGCTGGCGTCGAAATAGCGGGGCGCGACCTCTTCGAAAAGCGCCG
>DBAW01000207.1:0-5792 GCA_002291855.1 Sphingomonas sp. UBA1000 | reverse complement strand
GCCAGCGGCCCCATCGTCAGCTGCACCGGGAAGTTCCACGGCGCGATCACGCCGATCACCCCCTTGGGCAGATATTCGACCGTCGCCCGCGCGCCGAGCAGGCCGAGCGGGAAATCGAGCCGCCGCCGTTCGGGCCGTGCCCAGCGCGCCAGATGGCGGCGGGCATGTTTGAGCGCGCGGATCGAAGCGATGATGTCCGTCACCATCGACTGTTCGCGGCTGCGATGGCCGAAATCGTCCGACAGCGCGGTGCAGAACGCCTCGGCATTGTCGACCATCATGCGGATCGCGCGGGTCAGCCGGTCGCGGCGCACCTCCAGCCCTTCGGGCCGCGCGGCCTCGTGCGCGGCGCGCTGCGCCTGGAGCATCGCATTCAGGTCCATGTCCATCCACTCCACTGAAGGCCCCCGGGGGTGAACCGCCAGGGGCATGCCCGCGCGCGATCCGGCCGCGGGGCCGGTCGCGCATCTTTCCGTTGACGCAAAGGTGAAGGAAAATGACCGCGCGGGCAAGCGTTTGGAACGGGCGCGGCTTCGCCCCGGCAGGGACGCGAGCGCAAGGAGGCGACGGGGGGCGCGACGGGGGGGCGCAACGCCACACGCTCGCCTCTGTGCGAACGCCGCTCGTCGAAGGCCGCTTGATATAACATTACATTTCGGCGTAACGGCGCGACGAATCATCAAAACATTGGGGATGACATGATCCGTTTCGCACTGCTTGCCGGCGTCGCGCTGATGCCGGTCGCCGCCGCCGCTCAATCGACCGCCAATCAATCGACTGGCAACCAGTCGACTGCCGGCCAATCGGGGGCCAGCCCCGCCCCGGCCCAGCGCCAGACCGACGATTTTCATGTCGAAAGCGCGCCCACCATCATCATCACCGCGCCCTATGCGCGCGACCGGGCGGCGATCCCGTTCGGCGTGTCGGTGCTGGCGGGGGCCGAGCTGGCGCGCGAAGTGCGCCCGACCATCGGTGAAACCCTGGCCCGGCTGCCGGGCGTCAGCTCGACCGCATTCGGCCCCAACGCGTCGCGCCCGGTTCTGCGCGGTTTTCAGGGCGAGCGCATCCGCGTGCTGACCGACGGGATCGGCAGCTTCGACGTGTCGAACACCTCGGTCGACCATGCGGTGGCGATCAACCCGTTCCTGGCCGAGCGCATCGAGGTGCTGCGCGGCCCGGCGGCGCTGCAATTCGGGTCGTCGGCGATCGGCGGCGTCGTCAACGTGCTGGATCGCCGCGTGCCGCGCGGCCTGCCCGATGAGCAGCTGCATGTCGACACGCTGGCCGGCTACAGCTCGGCGGCGGACCAGATTTTCGGCGCGGCCTCGGTCGACGTGCCGGTCAGCAACAACATCGTCGTGCATTTCGACGGCAGCTATCTGGACGGCGACGATCTGCGCGTCGGCGGCCCGGTGCTGTCGCGCAGCGCGCGGACGCAGGCGCTGGCGAGCAGCAACCCCGAAGTGCGCGAGCTGGCCGATCTCAGCGGCCGGATCGACAACACCCAGGCGCGCACCTGGGATCTGGCCGGCGGCGCGGCCTATATCGGCTCGGGCGGGTCGCTGGGCTTTGCGGTCAGCCGTTATGACAGCGTCTATGGCATCCCCGCGCGCTTCGACCTGACCACCGGCGAGGGCGAAGCGCCCACGCTCGACATCCGCCAGACGCGGCTCGACGTGCGCGGCGAGCTCAATCTGGGCGGCGGGCTGTTCGAGCTGCTGCGCGGCCGGTTCGGCTATGCCGATTACACGCATGACGAGATCGAGCCGGAAGGCGATATCGGCACGACCTTCACCAGCGAGGCGATGGAGGGCCGGGTCGAGCTGGTCCAGCAGCAGCGCGGCGGCTGGAAGGGCGCGGTCGGCGGCCAGTTCTTCATCCGCGATTTCGATGCCGTCGGCGAGGAAGCGTTCCTGCGCGAAAACCGCACCGAGCAGTTTGGCCTGTTCACGCTGCAGGAGCTGACCAGCGGCCAGTGGAAGATCGAGTTTGGCGGTCGCATCGAGCGCACCAGCGTCGAATCGCCCGAGTTCGACGTCACCCGCCGCTTCACCGCGCTGTCGGGGTCGGTCGGGGCGTCCTATGAGTTCACCCCCGGCTGGCGGCTGGGCGTCAACCTGTCGCGCACCGAGCGCGCGCCTTCGGCCGAAGAGCTGTTCTCGAACGGCCCGCACAAGGGCACTCAGGCGTTCGAGATCGGCGATCCGACCTTCGACACCGAACGCAATCTCGGCCTCGAAGCGGTGCTGCGCGGCGGCGACAAGGGGCTGAACTTTGAACTGTCGGCCTATTACAACCGGTTCAGCAACTTCATCTATGAAGACGCGACCGGCGGCGTCGATCCCGACGAAGGCCTGCCGATCTTCGAATTCCGCCAGCAGCGCGCGCGCTTCTACGGGATCGAGGCGCAGATCGGCGCAACGCTGGGCCGCGTGGCCGGGGCGGACATCGCGGTCGACGGCGTGGCCGATTATGTCCGCGCCACCCTGCCCGGCGTCGGGCCGGTGCCGCGCATCCCGCCGCTGCGCCTGCTCGGCGGCATCAGCGCCACCTCGGACCGGCTGACCGCCCGCGCCGAGATCGAGCGCAGCTTCCGTCAGGACCGCATCACCGATTTCGAAACCGAGACGGCGGGCTTCACCCTCGTCAACGCGCAGATCGCGTGGCGCCCCTGGGGCACCGGGCCGAAAAAGCCCGAACTGATGCTGCAGGCGAACAACATCTTCGATGTCGTCGCCCGCCGCCATGCCAGCTTCCTCAAGGATTTCGCACCGCTCGCCGGCCGCGACATCCGGGTGTCGATCAAGACCTCGTTCTGATCCGGCGACGCCCCGGCCTGTGCCGGGGCGTCCACTGCCAGTAAAGCGTCCAAATAAAACGGGCCGCCTCGACAGAGGCGGCCCAGTTGGCCTCACGGCCTTTTAGGGAGGAAAGCGTGCCTACGCGACACGCTGTTCTGGTAACCCAAACATCGTAAACGCCAGCTTAACGACGGGCTGGGGATCATCCGAAGCGGATCATTTCGATACCGTCCCGGAACGCCGTCCGGCCCCTCCAGGCGGAAAGGTCGCCATCCCCTGCCCGCCATTCATCCGGCATGTTGCCGATGACGGGGGCGCTCCCGTCAGCGCCTGCGCCGCGCCGCCGGACAATCGCCCAGCCTGCGCCCTTCGACCGCCATGTTGAACGGCGCCCCCGCCGTCACGCCCTGGCTGTCGATCTGGATCAGGGCGGGGGTTTCCAGCCGGATCGTCGTCCGGCCATGCCCGGCGCCGGGGCAGCTGTAATGCACGGTGCCGGCAGCCTGCTGATCGTCGATGACAAAGCTCTGGCAACGCGGGCCGGGATGCGCCAGCTGCACCAGAATGTCGGGATCGGCGATGCACTGCTGCCGGGTGCGCCCGCCGGGCTCGCGGTCGCGCAGCGCCCATAGGCCGGGCTGAATCCGGCCAAGCACCGTCAGCCGCGGCAGCACCGCATCGCGCGCCGGGGGCATGGCACCGGCCAGCGCCGGCCCGAACATGGCCGTTGCCGCCAGCATCACCGCCACTGCCCGTCCTGCCGCCATCGCCCTGCCCTCCTGCGCGGATACGGCCCTAACGACCCGATATTACCCTTTTGTTCATGACCGTCCGGCGATCTCCGCCAGCGGGATCGGGTGGACGATCGAGCAGAATGCGCAATCGACGCGGATCACCCCCTGCTCATCGGCCATGTCGGCGCGCTCGCCCTCCGGAAACCGCGCCAGCACGTCGATGATATGGGCGGTGTTGCAGCGGCAGCCCTTGCGGATTGCAGCCCCCCCGAGCACGCGGACATCGTCTTCCTCATGGAACAGCCGCCAGGCCAGCGTTTCGAGCGGCAGCGCCGCATCGGTCAGCTCTTCGAACCGGATGGTTTCGCCCAGCACGCGGACATGTTCCCATTCGGGATGGTCGAGCCGGGTGTGCAGCCGGTCGCGCCCGTCCTCGCCATCGGGCAGATGCTGGAGCAGCATCCCGCCGACGACGCAGCCGCCGCCGTCGCGGTGGCGATGGGCGATGCGCACGAGGCTGGGGATCTGTTCGGACTGGGCGAAATAGCTCTCCGCCGCCTCGGCCAGCGAGCCGCCCTCCAGCGGGACGATGCCCTGATAACGCTCGCCGGTCACCGCCTGATCGAAGGTGATCGCCAGATAGCCGGTGCCGAACAGCGCGAACAGCGACGGATCGGCAGGCATCTGGGCATGGCGATCCGCGTCAAAGCGCACATAGCCGCGCAGCTCGCCGCCGCGATAGTCGCACACCAGCAGGTCGACGACGCCGCCCTGCGCCTGCGCCTGAAGCGTCATCTGCCCGGCCTCGTCCTTGAGCGTCGAGCCGAGCAGCGCGGTCAGCGCCAGCGCCTCGGCCAGCAGCTTTTCGATCGCCGGCGGATAGGCATGGGCGGCAAGCACCGCATCGAGCGTCGGCCCGAGCCGCACGAAGCGGCCGCGCGCATGACGCCCCATGATCGCAAAGGCGAGCGTCCGGTCGGGTTCGGGGGTGTCGGTCATCCGATCAGCCCGAAACACCACATCAGCACCGCCTTCTGGGCGTGGAGGCGGTTTTCCGCCTCGTCCCAGATCGCCGATTGCGGCCCGTCGAGAATATCGTCGGTCGCCTCCTCGCCGCGATGGGCGGGCAGGCAGTGGAGGAAGGTCGCCCCCGGCCGCGCCGACGCCATCAGCAGCGGATTGACCTGATAGGGCGTCATCGCGCGGATCTTGGCCGCGCTGTCGGCCTGACCCATCGACACCCAGGTGTCGGTGACGACAACATCGGCCCCCGCCGCCGCGCGCGCCGGATCGCGCTCGATGGTGACGCGGGCATTGCTGCCCGCCAGCCGGGCATTGGCCTCGGCGACGATGGCGGGATCGGGATCATAGCCATCGGGGCAGCCACAGGCGACCGAGAAACCGAACAGCCCGGCCGCCTCGATGATCGAATGCAGCACATTATTGCCATCGCCCAGCCACGCCCATTTGCTGCCCGGCAGCGCCAGCCCGCGTTCGGTGACGGTCTGCATGTCGGCAAGGATCTGGCACGGATGCGTCCGGTCGGTCAGGCCGTTGATCACCGGCACCCCGGCATGGCGCGCCAGCTCGTCCAGCTTGGCGGGATCATCGGTGCGGATCATGATCGCATCGACATAGCGGCCGAGCACCCGCGCGGTGTCGGCCACAGTCTCGCCGCGGCCAAGCTGGGTGGTGCCGGAATCGAGGATGATCGCGCTGCCGCCGAGCTGGCGGATCGCCATGTCGAACGACACGCGGGTGCGGGTCGAGCTTTTCTCGAAGATCATCGCCAGCACATGGCCATCGAGCGGCCGGTCGGCGTCCACGCGCCCGCGCGGCCAGCCGGCGCGCGCGCGCTTGCGGTCATGCGCCTCGGCCAGCATCGCGGCCACCGCATCGGCGCCGACCGCGCCCAGATCGAGAAAATGGCGGGTCATCAGCATCTCCCTGGCCGGGCCGCCGCTTGCCGGCCGGCCCGCCCGCTCAGGTGTCAGGCCGCCTGAGCGGGCGCATAGCTGCGCGCGCCGGCGGACAGGCGGTCGATGAACTCGGCGACATGGCTGTCGTCGATGACGAGCGGCGGCAGCACGCGCACGACATTGTCGCCCGCCGCCACCGTCAACAGGCCGTGATGGTCGCGCAGATGGGCGACAAAGGCCCGGCTGTCCGACTTGAGCTTCAGGCCCAGCATCAGGCCCATGCCGCGCACGCTGTCGAACAGCTCGTCGTGATTGGGGATCAGCTGTTCAAGCGCCTG
>DBAW01000046.1:5074-5455 GCA_002291855.1 Sphingomonas sp. UBA1000 | reverse complement strand
ATCGCGGCCATTCCATGTCCGATCCGGCCAAATATCGCAGCCGTGACGAGGTGCAGTCGGTGAAGGAAAACTCCGACCCGATCGATCAGGCGGCGCGCGATCTGGCGGCGCTGGGCGTCACCGATGTCGAACTGAAGGACATTGACCGCGACATTCGCCGCATCGTCGGCGAAGCGGCCGATTTTGCCGAAACCATGCCCGAGCCGGACCTGTCCGAGCTTCACACCGATGTGCTGGTGGAAACCTACTGATGGCGATTGAACTGAAGATGCCGGCCCTGTCCCCGACCATGGAGGAAGGGACCCTTGCCCGCTGGCTGGTCAAGCCCGGCGATGCGGTGCGCTCCGGCGACATTCTGGCCGAGATCGAGACCGACAAGGC
>DBAW01000046.1:0-4731 GCA_002291855.1 Sphingomonas sp. UBA1000 | reverse complement strand
CGACGATGGAGTTCGAGGCGGTCGACGAAGGCGTCGTCGCCGAGATTCTGGTCGCCGAAGGCACCGACAATGTGAAGGTCGGCACCGTCATCGCCACGCTGACCGGGGAAGGCGAAGCCGCCGCTCCGGCACCCGTCGCTGCGCCGGCTCCTGCACCTGCGCCGGCCCCGGCCCCGACCCCGGTTGCCAAGCCTGCCCCGGTCGCAGCTCCGGCGGCACCGCGCGCGGCCGAGGTGCCGGCGGGCACCGAAATGGTCCGCACCACGGTGCGCGAAGCGCTGCGCGATGCGATGGCCGAGGAAATGCGCCGCGACGAACGCGTGTTCGTGATGGGCGAAGAGGTCGCCGAATATCAGGGCGCCTACAAGGTCACTCAGGGGCTGCTCGACGAATTCGGGCCGCGCCGCGTGATCGACACGCCGATCACCGAATATGGCTTTGCCGGCATCGGCACCGGCGCGGCGATGGGCGGCCTGCGCCCGATTGTCGAGTTCATGACGTTCAACTTCGCCATGCAGGCGATCGACCACATCATCAACTCGGCGGCCAAGACCAACTATATGTCCGGCGGCCAGATGCGCTGCCCGATCGTGTTTCGCGGCCCGAACGGCGCGGCCAGCCGCGTGGCGGCGCAGCACAGCCAAAATTACGGGCCATGGTATGCCAGCGTCCCCGGCCTGGTGGTGATCGCGCCTTATGACGCGGCCGATGCCAAGGGGCTGCTCAAGGCGGCGATCCGCAGCGAGGATCCGGTCGTGTTCCTTGAAAACGAGCTGGTCTATGGCCGCAGCTTCGACGTGCCCCGGCTCGACGATTTCGTGCTGCCGATCGGCAAGGCGCGGATCGTGCGGCCGGGCCGCGACGTGACCATCGTCAGCTATTCGATCGGCGTCGGCATCGCGCTGGAAGCAGCCGAGCAGCTGGCGGGTGAGGGGATCGAGGCCGAGATCGTCGATCTGCGCACGCTGCGCCCGCTCGACCGGCAGACGGTGCTCGAAAGTCTGGCGCGCACCAACCGGCTGGTTGTGGTCGAGGAAGGCTGGCCGGTCTGTTCGATCGCGTCCGAAATCGCCGCGATCGCGATGGAGGACGGGTTCGACGATCTCGATGCCCCGGTGCTGCGCGTTACCAACGCCGATGTGCCGCTGCCCTATGCCGCCAATCTGGAAAAGGCGGCGATCGTCGACGCGGCGCGCGTTGTCGAGGCGGTCCGGCGGGTCTGCTACCGCTGATCCTGTGCCGCCCGGCGCGTGCCGGGCGGCCCTGATTGCGCTACGGCGCGGGTCAGACCGTGTGTTTGTCGCAGGTCAGCCGCGCATTGCCGACACTTGGCGTCGGATCGATGATGCCGGTGCCGTTATTGATGCTCAGGTCGCGCCGGTCGCGGACCACGAATGATGCGATATAGTGGATGCGCGGCCGCCCGATCAGCCAGCCGCCGAGCAGCGGCTGATACTGATAGTTGATTTCCACGAACATCACCGCCGATCCCGGTGGTGCTGTGACGCGCGAGCCGCTTGGCCCCATGCCGGTAAAGGCATTGCCGGTGGCCCCGTCGCCGGCCCGGCCATAGCTTGAGTCCCAGCCCGCGCCCTGCCGCACCCCGAGGCAGCGCTGCCATTTGATCGTCTGCCCGCCCGAGGCATTGACCTCGACGCTCGACAGGGTGACGCGGCCATTCTGCAGCAGGCGGAACGACGCCCCCTGGATGCGCACCCCTTCGAGCACGTCGCTCAGATCGACCTCGCGCAGCTCCTGCAGATTGGTCTGGCGGTTGCTGCTGCCCGCGCGCGAGGCGTTGTCCGCCAGCGCCAGCGCGATCTGGCTGACGCGCATCTGCATCTGGGCGTAATTGCCCGCTTCGATGCCGAACATGCTCAGCCCCATAAAGGCCGGCAGGCTGAAGGCGAACTCGATATAGGCGACGCCGCGGGCATTGCCCGACAGGCGCGCGGCGAGGCGCGGGAGCATGGACCGGATCATGTGCATCGATTGACCACCGGTGCGACCGACTGGGCGGAAAAGGGCTGGTTCTTGAGCGCCGTCTGCACGACGATCTGTTCGGTGTTCGACAGGCCGAGCATCCGCCCGATCGGGAACAGCCGCGGATAGGTGACGGTGACGCGGTAGATGGTCACATCCTTTGCGCCGCCCTGTCCGGACCGGGCCGGGCGCGCATCCCACTGGCTGTTGCCGTTGATGTCGTCATAGCATTCGCCGGCGTCGCGGCGGCCATTGTTGTTGCTGTCGACAAACCGTTCGGGCTTGGTGGCGAGGAAGGTCGAATAAAACTCGCGGCTGGTCGTCACGGTCGCGTTGCGCAGCGCGGTCCCGACCTGCTGGCGGATGCGGTTGTCGAGCGCGCCGCCCCGTTCCGCGCCACCCTGGATCGTCGAATCGCGGCCCGAACGCTGCACCTCGCCCTCGACGATCGAGGTGACATAGGAGCGATAGGCGAAATCCATGCCGCCCAGCAGCATCAGCAGCATCGTCGGCGCGATCAGCGCAAACTCCATGATCGTCGAGCCGTTCTGGTCGGCGGCCAGATGATCGGCGCGCCGGGGCGCGGCCGGACGGCGGGCGGGCGAATGGGGGATAGGCCGGGCCATCACTTGGTCAGCCTCAGTTCGGCGATCAGCGAGGCGATTTCGCGGAACGCGTCGCGCAGCTGGGTGGTGTTGGCGGCATAATAGGCCTTGCCCGGCGACGCGCACTGCTCAAGCCGTGTCGTCATGCTCTGCGAAAAGGCGATGACCCAGACGGTAATGCCCTTGGACTTGGCGGCCTCGCAGATCGCGCTGAACCGGGCATTGTGGCGGTCAGTCAGCTCGCTCGACGCCGCGCCGCCCAGCACCCGCTGGTCGCGGCGCTCATAGCCGTAAAGGCCGTAAATGTCCAAGTTCGGCGCCATGTCGCCATCGGTCATGAAGATCAGATGGCGGTTGGGCGGATCGCCATTGACGCGCGCGGCGGTGTCGGCCGCGAACGGGCCGGTGGGCGACAGGAAGCGCGCGCCCCAGATCATGCCGACATCATGATAGGTGCCGCCATGCGGGGTGAAATCGCTGGCGTTGACATAGTTGGACACCTGCGCCCGGGTCAGCTCCGCCAGCCGCTGCGCCTGCTTGACGCAGGTGTTGAAACCGCCGCGATTGTTGGCCGTGGTCGCGCGCCAGTCCAGGCTGCCATCGGCCGAGGTGTCGGTCCGGTCCTGTGGCGCGTTGTTGCTGCGGTTGTACATGACCTGGGGCCACATTGGCCGCCAGCGCGTCGCGCGCGAGCTGGGGATCAGATCGATGTCGAGATCGGCGGGCAGCGGATCGCCGAAGGTCGTGAGCGCGCTCGTCTGCCGTTCCTCGATGCAGCCCGCCCAGACCGGCGAGGTAACGCCCAGCTTGGTCGGATCGGGCACGGCATTGCCCTGCACATAGCCCGAGATGTCGTGATCGACCGGTTCATAGCGCCAGATCGGCGTCAGGCTCTGCTGCCGGGTCGAACAGACGCCGGGGGCATTGCTGCCCGTCGCCGAACTCCAGCTATGGCCATAGGTCAACGTTGCCGGATAGCCGGTTGCCGGGCTGCGCAGTCGGTAGGCCGTGCAATCGGCCTGTGCCATGCGCGCGATCGAAGGGCCTGTGGTCCAGGAACCGGTCGTCTGTTCGCCGTTCATCCGCCGCGACTGATAGGTCCAGGTGTCGGTGACCATATAGCTGGACGGCAGCAGCCGCCCGACATTCACGGTCGACGTATAGGGCACAAAGCCGTAGCGGATGCGGGTCGACGGATCCTTGGCATTGGCGACGGTGTCGTAGAAATCGAGCACCGCGAGCTTCAGCCCGGCGATGCGCGAGCCGCTTTCCTCCGGCACCGCCCAGACATTGCCGACCTGAACGGCGGTGACCGAACCGGCATAGCTCTGGCAGCTCGACGTGCTGCGCGCCGGGGTGCAGGCCATCGAGCCGGTGGTGTCGAGCACGAACATGATGTCGGCATCGGGCACGTCGAACCGCGCCTCGCACGACACGTTGAGCGCGCGCGCGCGGAAGCCGAACATGCCCATCACCGCCATCGGCACCGACACCGATGCCGTGCCGCGCACCTGTCCGTCGCCGGTGTCGGCGGGCGTGAACACCACATTGGTGGTGCGGAACCAGCTCGAGGTGAAGTTGTTGCGGAAAAACTGCTGCGCGCGCTCACGCGATGTGGAGTCGAGCGTGCCGCCGGTCATGAACTTGCGCCCGGCAAGCACGCCGGCGTCGCAGGCCTGTTGCAGGCGGGTGCGCACGACATACAGCCGTGCCATGTCGATCGCGGCCCCGGCGAACCCGGCGAGCGGGAACATGCCCGCAGCGATGATCGCCATGGTGTTGCCGGCCCGATTTGCGCGAAACCGTGCGAGGAACCCGGCGCTCGACCTATAAAGAGTGTCTGGTGCGGCCATGACTCTGCTTCTGCCCGGATCATGCGGCGACCCTGTTGCCGGTTATGCGCGCCGGCGGCTAAGCATGGGCTAACAGGCTTGGTTAACAGGATTTTGCCCTTTGGCTCCGCAAATTGCCGATCCCGAACGCCTGCTGGCGCTGGCCTATGCGCCCGCCGCCCGGCGCGGCGCGCTCGCGCTGCTGTGGCAGCTGGACGAGCGGCTGGCGGGGATCGTCGCCACCACCACCCAACCGGCGATCGGCCAGATGCGGCTGACCTGGTGGCATCAGGCACTGGACGGGCTGGGCA